>JBGOZL010000335.1:0-3699 GCA_041480185.1 Anaerolineae bacterium | reverse complement strand
GGGATGAAAATGCGTCGGAATTTCATTTCTTCCTCCTTATAAAGCAAAGGCACAGGCTGGAATGTCCTGTGAACAAAATATAGACGAAAAGAGGGGCCAAAGAGTTCCTTTCCTGTCTAATAATAACGCAAATGTGCAAAAATGGAGTACCCATTTAATAGGGTAATTTTTATGGGGTAAATTATCATCCTGTCGCGAGGGCCTGCTTGAGGTTTCGCCCTTCCAGTTGTACAATGATTTCAGGGAAGAATGACCCGAAAAACATTGCCGATCATTTTGTTGACCCTCGGAACGCTACTGCAAGTCACCCCCGCCCCGTTACGCGCCTTAAGCCTAGGTCCCAGCGGCTTGCTCCCGGCATCCATCCCCTCTGGAGTCGAGCCATTAACCATGCTCCAGGTGGCTGACCTGGACGGTAATGGAGTCCCGGAAACTCTGTCGCTGACCAGTGGCATTCTAACAATCTTTTCCGGTGACGGAATTGTCTGGAAAAGCCCGCCGGAATGGCAAATTGTCCAGGCTACCATCGCGGACTTAAATCACGACAGACACCCCGAAGTTGCCCTCCTGCTTTGGCGTCCCTTCAGCACCTGGCCTGTGGACCAGTGGCTCCCCAATGGCGGGCGTATCTCCGATTTTCACGATGCGAAAGGACAATCCTGCCACGTCATCCTGATTGGCTGGGGGAGCAATGGTTATCACGAGCTGTGGGCAGGGTCTGCCATGGCAGATCCAATCTCGTCCTTCGCCGCGGCAGACATGGACGGGGACAATATCCAGGAGTTAGTGGCACTCGAAGGTCGATATTCAGATCCCAGGTCCCCGATTGCCAGAACATTGAAGATCTGGAAATGGAACGGATTCGGGTTCACCGTCGTCTCATCCATGGACGGAGTATTCAGCAAATTGACCCTGGTCCAGGCCAATACCGGCCGTGTTTTGATTCTTGTCCCCTAAGGAGGAGACTATGAAAACGACTCTGCGTAAAATTCTGTGGGCGTTCCTGGCAGTGGTGATCATTCAATCAGCCTGCAGTATCTCAACGGTACAACCCACCGAATCCCCACCTGCACAACCCACTCAACCATCCCTTGCCACTCCCACCCAATCGATTCCCCCGGTGGGGATCTACCCGGCGCCATTTGCCGCCTATAACGAGATTGCTGCCCGCCTCCCGCAAACATTTGGCGGGGAGGGATATACGCTTCCTCTCGACCTGAACCAGGTACAGAACCTGGCTGTGGTGGATATGACTGACGCCCAGCGCACTTTGCTGGCCCAGAACGGTTTCGCAGTGGCTACACCGGTCCCAGGGCAGTTCCGCGAGTTTTATCAGATTTACGAACAGTGGCGCTACTCAAGCATCCCGATCTTCATTACCACGGACTCGGTTTATCATGTTTACCATCTCCTCTTCGATAAAATGTTGCGCGACCTGGAAACCGACCACTTCATCGTCGATCTCAAATCATTGACCAGCGCCATGTTGACCGCCAGCAACCAGCAATACCAGACCCTGCTTGGCACCCCTCTTGAGGAACCGGCCCGCCGCAATGTTGCATATTTCGCGGTCGCCTCCCAACTGCTGGGTTTGCCGGATCCTGTGCCGGCTGGGGTCAAAGACCTGGTCAGCGCCGAACTGGCACTGGTCAACGCTGCTGGAGGGTTTTCCGTATCGCCGATCTGGGACCGTCCTGACCTGCCGGATGACCAAAAATTGTTGGAAGACTACAGCCAGTACGTTCCACGCGGTCATTACACTCGCAGCGAAGACCTGAAAATGTATTTCAAAGCCATGATGTGGTACGGGCGACTAACCTTCCGCTTGACCGATGATTTTGAGACCCAGCGCGCATTGCTGGTGACTCAGGCTGTCCGCACAGCTGTCACTGCGGATGGAACTCCCGCATTAGCCTTGTGGGAAAATATCTACGAGCCGACCGTCTTTATCGTCGGCAAGGCTGACGACCTCGGTTATCTGGAATACGGGGCTCTTTCGGACCAGATCTTCGGTAAGAACCCCGACCTCGCTAAATTCGCAGATGCTGCCCTCTTCGCCCAGTTCAAACAAGCCACTGAGACTCTTCCCCCTCCCCAAATCAATTCAATGTGGGTCTGGATCTGGCAGGACCAGGCGCAGGTAACCAAGGGTTTCCGCTTCATGGGTCAGCGCTTTACTTTGGATGCATACGTGTTCGGGCAGGTGATTTGGCGCAAAGTTGGCACTCTGGATGACCCGCGCGGCTTGCCCAAGGCAGTAGATTTCTTCGCTGCCATGGGTTCAAGCGAGGCTTATACCATCTTGAACGCCATGGGGGATACCCACTACGCTAATTTTGATACCCAAATGACCAAGGTCAAAACTGAAATCGCCGCCCTCGATACTGATTCCTGGACCCAAAACTTGTACTGGGCCTGGTTGTATTCGTTCCAGCCGCTCATCGCGACTAAGGGCAGTGCCTATCCACCTTTCATGCAGACCGAAGCCTGGACACGCAAAGACCTGCAGACCGCCCTTGGTTCGTGGACAGAACTCAAACACGATACCATTTTATATGCCAAGCAGGTGATGGCTGAAATGGGCGGAGGTGGCGGAAATGAGGCACCTCCGCATGGGAACATTGAACCGAATCCCGAAGCATATGCTCGCTTGCTTGCCCTGGCACAGATGACCTACGACGGTCTGCAGTCGCGCAGCCTTTTGAGTGACCTGACCCGCGCCAATTTGGAAAATTTAATCAGCCAACTTACCTTCCTGAAAAGTATTTCCGAGCGCGAACTGGCTGGCGAAGCTATTACGGACGATGAATACTGGCACATCCAGTATTGGGGCGGCGCGCTGGAGCAATTTACCCTGGCTGCAGCTGATACCACCGGAAATATGTCGAGGGACCTTAGCGATCAGAAAGCTGCTCTCATCGCCGATGTGGCCACCGGCATTGACACCCACGGCGACCTGGCTGCGCTCGAAGAAGCGGACGGTCAGCCTACAATCATATATGTAGTATTGCCCGATTCTCCTTGGCGGGTTGCCGCTGGGGCAGTATATTCTTATTACGAATTCACGGTTCCACCCTCCAATCGCATGACTGATGAGGCCTGGCAGGCCCAGGTGGAAGCGGGGACGAACCCACCCCAGCCCGACTGGACCCAGATGTTCATCGCACCATAGCTAATAAATGAAACATAGACTTCAAACCGTGGACGGCGGCTTCCATCACCGTCCACGGTCAATTGGTTTCAAGCGGGCATTCGCAATTTGCATCCTGATAACTATTGTCTCAGCCTGCCAGCCCAAGGCACTCACCGTTTCTCTGGCCTTGCTGGGGGATCTGATGCTCGGGCGTGGGGTAAATCCACAACCCGATTCCCTCGCGTACCTGATGCCGGAGCTGGCCAAGGCAGATCTGGCGCTCGCCAACCTGGAGAGTCCGCTCGCTAATGTAATTCCAGCCACAGATTCAACCTACAACCTGTGCGTTTTGTCCAGCCGGGCAGAGTTGCTCTGCACCTGGGGAATAGACTTGCTTTCTCTCGCTAACAACCACAGCTTAGATTGTGGTCCCGACGGCCCCGCCGAGACGCGGGCTGCACTTAAGTCCGTCGGGATCACTTCCATCGGTCCCGGCATGCTGCCGGTCTACCGGGAAGTGAATGGTCTGCAACTTGCTTTTCTTGCATTTGATGATGAATCTTCCT
>JBGOZL010000334.1:0-3714 GCA_041480185.1 Anaerolineae bacterium | reverse complement strand
CAGCCCACAGGCCGCGGAGCAGGTTGACCACGTAGGTCAGGGGCATGAAAGCCGAGATCTTCTGGATCGCTTTGGGCAGTAGTTCGACCGAGAAAAAAGCACCGGAGAGGAAAAGCATTGGGTAAAGCAGAACCATCGCAGCAACCCAGGCGGTGCGCACTGTGGGCATGATGCTCGCCAGGATGAACCCGATCCCGAAGAAACTCAGGCTGCACAAGACGAAGCCCCCCAGCAAGCTGAAGATGTTGCCCGCGAAGCGCACGTGGTAAACCAGGTTCCCCGCGGTGACGAGCAGCAGCATGCCCAGGCAGGTCATGGCGAATACCACGATCACCTGTGCACCCAGAACGACCAGCGGGCTGACCGGCGTGGTTCGCAGGCGACGCAGGATGCCCTTCTCTCGGTAGGTAGCCATCGTGATGGTGGTGGACATCAGTCCGGTCATACAGATGATCACAGCGGTAAGGGAGGGGATGGCAGCCTCAATGGTCGGTTGACCGCCGTACATGGGTGTGGGTTGGTTGCCGGATATCAGGCCATACATGAATAGGTAGATCAAAGGGAAGACCAGCGTGAAAAAGGCGCTCACCGGCTCGCGCAGGAACAGCTTGGCTTCCATCCAGGTCATTTTCAAAAGGCTCTTCATCTCACACTTCACTCTCTCATCTCGCGCCCGGTCAGGTTCAGGAACACGTCTTCCAGGTTCGGCTGCTCGCTGCGCAGGTCACTGAAAAGGATTCCTTGTTTGGTCAGTAGATTGACTACTTCGCCCACCAGCGGAGCCTTGCGGCCGTCTTTCCCGTGGATGGTCACCTGTTTGCCCTGGACCTCGAGATTGCCAGCCTTCGACAAGGCAGTTTCCTGTGCCGGGGAGAGGACTATGTCCAGGGTAAAGATCACCCTTTCCTCTCCTTTCAAGCCGCGGATCAGCGCTGCCGGGGTGTCCAGCGCCACGATCCGCCCATGGTAGAGGATGACCACCCGGTCGCACAGGCGCTCAGCCTCTTCCATAAAATGGGTGGTAAGTAGGACGGTCTTGCCCTTGGCGCGCACATTCCGTACCAGGTCCCAGATGGCATGCCGTGCCTGTGGGTCCAACCCGGTGGTAAGCTCGTCCAGGAAGATCAGCTGCGGGTCCGGGAGGAGCGCCAAGGCGATGAACAAGCGCTGCTTTTGCCCGCCAGAGAGTTTGGAGAAAATGGCATTACGCTTCTCTTCCAACCCTAACTGGGCGAGTAGTTCCTTCCAGTCAGCTGCTTTGGGATAGAACGAGGCGTACAGGTCGAGCGCTTCCCAGACCTTCATCCGTTCTGGCAGGTTGGATTGCTGGAGCTGCATCCCGGTTCGTTCCCGGAGAATCTGGCTGTCACGCTGCGGGTCCACACCCAGGACACGGATCATTCCCCGATCCGGTTTACGCAGGCCTTCCAGGCATTCGATGGTGGTGGTCTTGCCGGCACCGTTCGGGCCGACCATTCCAAAGATCTCGCCTTCGCGGACCTCGAATGAGACATCTTCCACAGCGATGGTCGCTCCGTAAGCTTTGTGCAACCCTTGCACTTGCACGATGGTTTTCATAACTACCTCACTTGCTTTTCAAAATCGATTCTAGCGCTGCCACGTGTTCTTGGAAAACCTTGCGCCCTTCCGGAGTGGCTGTGACAAAGGTGCGAGGCTTTCGCTCGACGAAAGTCTTGTTGATGGCGATATAGCCAGCCTCTTCCAGTTTGCGCAGGTGGGCACCCAGGTTCCCATCGGTAACCTTCAGCAGGTCACGCAGGTAGGCGAAGTCCACTTCGATGGTTGGCTCCAGGCTGACCAGGGCGGCCATGACGCGTAGACGCACCGGCTGATGGATAGTTTCATTCAACTCGGCCATGGGTTCACCACCTCGAGTGGATGTAGAGAGCAAGGGCAATCATTCCCCCGCCGCCCAGGATCCCCATCCAAAGGTAGAAGAAATTGGGCAATAGGAAGTAGCCGATCAGTGCCAGGGCGGTGATGGGCAACGCCCACCAGGTGGATGAAAAAGAGACCAGCAAGCCCATTGCCAGCTGACCGAGCATGATGAACAGGATGATGAACATGGTGATCTGCTTCCCATCGGTGGGCCGGGCAATGGCGATGGCAGCAATGCCGAAGAGCACAAGGAACAGCCAGAATAATCCGGCTCGCTTGGCCGTGGCATTTACTGAGGAACTGCGGACCCGTTTACCCATTCGCGTGCCCAGGAATATGGATAGGGCACTACCAAGCAAGGTTATCCCTATCCAGATGTAAGCAACAATTGGCCCGGAGAGAAACTGGGTGGACAGGAATCCAACCAGCCAGATGCTGCCCGTAATGATGAGAAAAATGTAGACGCCGCTGCTGGCAATCGAGTGGCGGGTTTTTCGCATCATATTTTGGATAGCGGAAAGGGCTTCTTCAGCTTCGCTAGGGGAAATGTTCATTAGATCCTCCTTGATAATCATAGAGTACTCTGTATTATAGAGTATTCTATAACAATTAATGCCAATTGTCAAGAAGGGGAAATTAATTTCTTTGACTCAGCAAAGAGGAATAGCTAGGCTTTCTTCCTCACCAGGAAATGCTCGTACTCGTCCCCGGCTCCTTCTTCCTCGATGGCAAAACCTGCCTGGTTGAGCCAGGTGCGCACCTGTTCAAAGGTCGGGTGGAAGTGGTAAACAGCCGGATCGGCTACTTCGCCGGTGATTGCCTGATAATCCAGTGCCAAAACCTTTTCGTAGTTGGCGTCGATTTGGTCGGCTACTTCGCCAAACACCACCGGTAGCCCCAGTGCCCTGGCCCGGTCGAATGATTTTTGAATCTCGTCCTTCCCTGTCGCGTCGACTGTAATGTAAAGCACCCCACCAGGCTTGAGCGCCTTTTGGAAACGGACCAGGATGCCCGGCCAATCTTCCGGGGAGACGTGCTCCATCGCATCCATGCAGATCGCCCCGTCGAATTCCGCTTTGAAATCCATCTCCTGGAGACCCATCTTTTTGTAGACCAGATGGGGGAAACGTTCCTGCGGGAAGATCTCACGCGCCCTTGCCAGCATGCCGCTGGACTGGTCGATGCCCAGCACACTGTGCCCTGGCTTAAGCAGCATCTCATCGTAGAGCCCGGCTCCGCAACCTGCATCGAGGAGGGTGCTCTGTGCCCCCATATGCCCGAGGAACTTCTCGATATACTGGCGGTGTACCACCCCGGCAAGCAAACCGAACTTCACCCAATAGATGGGTGAAAAACGGTCGTACATTGCTTCAGCCTGGGCGCGCATCTTTTTCAGCCATTCAGCTCGTTCCATTTTTGACACCTCCTCGGAGCCATGGATCACGGACAGTTAAATTATACGGCTGGCAGAGTGGAAATTTCATCCCCCTTGAACGGCAATCTTTCATCGACGATCTGATCTGTTTTTTGGGATAAGGTTTATTTCCAAGTAGTGTACAACACCATCTCGTTGGAAGATGTGCCTGCTATTTATGGGGTCAAGAAAATAACCTTCTATCTCTTGGGTACTACCATCGGACAGATGTACTTTTGTGCAGGCTTCGTTCGAAACTTGGAGTATTACGGGAACCTGGCAGATAGTGTAAGCCATGGAACACGCCTGCAATTTCATTTGTTTCTTCTGCCCCTTCACACTCCAATAGGAGAACACTTTAGGAGCAGTAAGAAATTCTTTCCGGTCAAGCAACAGAAAAT
>JBGOZL010000333.1:0-3715 GCA_041480185.1 Anaerolineae bacterium | reverse complement strand
GGAAGGGATACACCTGAGAAAGGGATACTAAACGTGCTGAGTATCAATCAAAACATGATATTAATTTTGGATAGCGATAAGAAATCTGAAAAAGACACGACAGGGATAGATAAAACAAAGCTAGAGATGATACATAATTGTGAATCAAGTGGAGGTATATGTTGGATAACCAAAGGTAAAGAAATCGAGAACTATCTTCCTAGTAGAGTGATTGTTGCTGCATGCAAAGAATTAAGAGGAGGAGAAATCGAGATTAATTGCTCTCCATTTCATAATTTTGATATGGCGGTGGATAAAAGCCTCCGAAAGGCAGGACTATCTAAATTAGATTACGCACATGACAAAATTAGGTACTCAAAAAAATTTGCTGAACATTTCCAACGTGGTGATTTCACAAACGAGCATATAGATGATGCTAATAAAATAGTAAATAAAATACGCGAATGGAAAAGTTAAAAAATTTTTTGCACCTTGCTTCCCTCAAACAGTCTTTTCTAAGTCGGATCGTGAGCCGCCGGGCAGATGTTTTGTATTATTGGAAAAGTACTAATTACTTTGGTTATCAGTATAATGTAACAAAAGCCGCCTGTCAATAGAACAGACTGTTTATTAGTTTGAGGTTTTTCGCCTGGGATCGTTCTTGCTCATCCCCTTGGTTTTTTCAATGTAATCTTGAACTGACTTCCTTGAGACAAGCCAGGAACGTCCAAAGCGAATCCCGTCAATAGTTTTATTTCTGACCATAGTGGGAATCCGCTTTACATGGAAACCTAATTCCTTTGCGGCTTCTTTGGTAGTCATAAATTCTGCTAGATCAGGCATAGTGGGAACATATAAATTATCGTTCATCGGGTCACTCCCAAACTATTTCCATAGACTTGGTGATTGACCCGATAGTGACTGTGCCCCTGGGCAGACTCGAACTGCCCTTTTTAGCTCCGGAGGCTAACGCTCTGTCCACTGAGCTACAGGGGCGGGTGTCGAAGATTTTACCACAATAGAACTCCTTGCAAAGATGGTGACCCTTTGCAAGAATCAGCAGATCAAACCTGAGCAAACGGGGCGAGTTGAACCATTTCCAAGCGCAATTTCTGGACAAGAGCCAGGTTCCCGCCTTCTTCTCCAAGAAGGTCGTATTGACGCCTCTTGTGGACATATTCCCCGCAAACCTGGTAGAAACGAGCCGTCTTGTGATATTTTCCATTAAACATCGCGGAAATCCGGGCAAACATCTGGAGCCAACCCGAAGTGGCCGTGCGGAGTTGAGCTGGGGAAACCATCCCGGCCTGGACTTCTGTCGTAAGGTATTTTTTCAGATTTTGCTGCTCCCGCCAGGTGGCCCAGATGATGATAATGAACATAACAAACCATCCGGTCCAATCGATAGCGGTGCCAATCACTGTTCCAGGCCATCCACTGGGCAGGAAGGCTGCAATTGTGTTATGGAGACCGTGGGCGAACATGCCTGCTGCCAACCCCAGCAGGGGGGCTAAGATCTTAATGCCCCAATTTTTATTGAGCCGAGCGGTGGCAAGCCCAATCCCGAAAAAGGCAGTATAGAATGGATGCTGCCAACCGACCAGGATGACGCGGATGAAAGTAAGGGAAATCAAGCCGCTCCAACCGCCCTGCTGGAACCCATAAGTATAAATGTAGTAGGTATTCTCGGTGGCGGCGAAACCAAGCGCAGCCACCCAGGCATAAATGATTCCGTCCAGGATCGAATCAAATTCGTTGCGGAATACAAGGAACACGGCGAGGACGGCCAAACCTTTTAGGGTTTCTTCTACCAGAGGAGCGACAATGGATCCAGTGGCAATATCTGTGAGGACGCTGGAATTGGTGAAAATATATATTCCAAGCCCCAGGAATGTATTAATGATAAAAGCGCTGCCTGCGGCAATGATTGCTCCCCAAAGAAAAACACCGCCCAGAAGAAGGAGCGGTTCTTTTTCGTAGCGGTCGAGCCAATAGAGAATATATGCGTAAAGGAGAGCAGTGAAAAAGCCGATCAGCCCAGAAGCAATCAGACCCATGGTATTCTCCGGAGAGAAAGTAATGGCTTATTCTATCGCGTTTCAATTACTAAAGTAATTAGCATCCTAAGACTTGAACCAGGGGATTATTGTCGCAAGGAACCTATTGACCCCCACTCCAAACCCCGAACCACAATCAATTACGCATTCTGAAGAATCAGGCAGGTGCGTTCGATGCGAGTGGTCTCATAGGGTATCCTGAGGACATCTAATACTTCCTCGGGACGACCGGTAGCGCCTTCACGTGCGGCAAGACGCATGACTAAGCGGGGTAAGCGCGGTCCGTCGCCCGGATACAATTCCAGCGATTCGACCAGGGGGCGCAGGTCGTATGTCTTGCCGCGTCGCTCACGGGAAAGGGAGGCGGTGCCAAGTAAATTGGAAACCCCCGTGGCCAACCCGTGCACAGACCCAGGTTCCAGCAGGGTGACTCCATAATCCGCAGAGACTACCTGGGTTTGGAGAGCCGGACCGTGCTCGTCCACGACCTCCACTGCGGAGATGACCAGTCCCGGAGGCGCAGCGGATTGAAGCATTTCTTTATAAGGCTGATCCAACGAATCGACGGAGTCATTTATCCACAAATCCACGATTTCTGCGCACCCGATGAATCCCAACGGCAAAGCAGATGCCAACTGGATCTTCGGACCGGGGTGGAAACCCTGAGTGTAAGACAGCGGCAGACCAGCGCGACGCACCGTCCGTTCCCAGAGGCCGTGCAAATCCAAATGACCGATATAACGTAACGCACCGGATTTAGAAAAGGTGAGGCGCAGTCTCATTCAGGATATTTTCCCCGCCCGCTTGCCAACCCACCTGCGCAGGTAAGGATAGAGCCAGGCACCAAGGAGACAGAAACCAACGGTTACCAGCATTCCAAGCGGCCCAAAGACCAGACCACTCCCGACGCCCGAGGAGGTAACCAGCCACAGGTAAAGGATAATCAGCGCGGCGATGACGCCTGAAGCTATGGCAGTACCCACACCGTGGAATGGCTGCAACAAGCGAGCCAATATCCCCACGACCAGAGAAGTGAAGCATAAGAGGAGCAGCATGGTCAACTGACCGGTGGGGAAGAGCGTGCTCAATACAGCGTTGAACATGAGCATGCCCATAAAAATGAGAAATCCTCCAAAGGCACCGACCAGGATGTTGTTCAAGAGTCCGCGCAAGTTCATGAGTTAGCCTCCTCCTGCAGCGACCCGTTTTTCGCTGGCAGGTGATTTGACTTCGGGACATTTCCAATAAATTCCGGGATATTCGCGCCGAGATGCGGCAAAGGTGGGCAGTATGCCGCAGGCATCACAATCCGCACGGCAGTCCTGACGGATGGCGCCTTCCAGGGAGCGCTGATAATCTGCGTAAAGGTATTTCTTGCGCACGGCGTCGGAGATGTGTTCCCAGGGAAACACCTCATCGCGGCGGCGCGTGCGGTGGGTGTAGAAGGCAGGGTCAATTTTAAGTGTGTCAAATGCAGCGGTCCAGGCCTCAAAGCGGCGCTGGTCCTGCCAGGCGTCGAACTTCGTGCCATTCTTCCAGGCGGTATAGATCACTTCCGCCATACGACGGTCGCCGCGCGAGAGCCACCCTTCAAGGAGAGTGTCTTCCGGAGGCGTCCAGGATAACTTGAAAGCCGAGCCACGCAACTCATGCATCAGAAGTTCCTGCTTGGCCTTGAT
>JBGOZL010000332.1:0-3717 GCA_041480185.1 Anaerolineae bacterium | reverse complement strand
CTTTTGCGAATATTGCCGAAGTTGAGCATAAAAACATCCCCCTGGTTGAGGATATTCTTGCCAAGAAGACCGAAGGCCGTCCGGTGACCCCTGAAGAATTTATGACGCTAATCCAATTTGTGGAGCGTGTTGAACGGCGGACGGTCGAACAGAAGAAAGCCACGGCTGCCGCCGAGGAAGAACGGGTTTCTGCCGCTCGCGCTGAGGTTCCGAATGCCGCTTTCGAAATGGGGATTGATGTTTTGGGTCTGGCAGATCATATCTCTAATATTCTCACCGAGGCTGAGCATCGCACGGTCGGTGATCTGATGATGGCGATGAAACTTAACCCCGATAGCGTCCTGAGGCTGGCAGGGATTGGACCCAAGTCAATGGAAGCCATCCGGACCGCTTTGAAAAACGTCTCATTCCCCGAACCGGAACCGGTCGTTGAACCCGTCGTTGAACTGGTCGCCGCTTTACCGGTCGAAGGCATTACTGAAGTACCAGTGGAGCCAGTTACGGAGGTCACACCCGTTGAAAGCTTGCCCGAACCCGAAATGGGAGAGGCTGAAATTGCTCCTGTTGCGGTGGAGTCCCCCGGAGAAAATGTCGGTGAGAAGCCCCTAGAGGAAATCTTCACCTTGCGTCCCGATATGCTCCAGCCTGTGGCAGTTGCCGCAGAAGACGATGAGGATGAGTCTGACAAGAAAAAGGGCAAGAAGAAGAAAAAGAAAGTTGTCGAGATCGTCTATGACGAGGACCTCGACAAAGCCATCGCTAAGAAGAAGCATAAGCGTGGCGACGAAGGTTGGGAAGAAGACTAGAAGGAGTGTTACCTTCCCACCTTGTGTCCATAACTTTACTCTATTACTGCTTGTTACTGCGTAAAGATGTGAACCCGAAGGGATGCAATTTCTTGTATTTTGACCTTTCCATGTTCATAAGTTAATGCAGGCAGCAGGTTTGGAATTGAAGGTGTCTGGCAAAATAGCAAAACCACCCAAGCATATTCCCCAACGAACCTGTGTGGGCTGTCGCACCGTGCTGCCGAAGCGTTCATTGCTCCGATTGGTGCGTCGACCGGAAGGGGTACAGGTGGATCCAACCGGAAAACTAGCCGGACGCGGCGCGTATTTGCACAATCGCCGCTCCTGCTGGGAAAAGGGCCTAAAAGGACCACTGGCGCATGCCCTCAAGGTTACCTTGACAACCGCTGACACCCACCTCCTCCGCCAGTTTATACTGACACTGCCTGAGGAGGTGGGGGATGCTGGTGAAGGGGTATAAGGCCCAAATGGACTGATTAACCGCTGAACGTTCAACGGCAGGCTTGAGGGTTTTGGCTGCACCCGGTCAGCATACGGGGATTACCGGGCTGGTACATTGATTAAGGAGATGCCGTATGACCGTTCCTGAGCGAAAAAAAATTGAACTTCCCGCGAATATTTCAATTCGCGATTTTGCCCAAATAATCGAAGTCAGCCCCATACAGATCATTAAAAAATTAATGAGCAATGGGGTCATGGCAAGCATCAACCAGACCATTGATTACGATACCGCTGCCATTCTAGCTGATGAAATGGGTTTTGATGTTGCCTTGGAAAATCAGGTCGCTCCTGTGGAAAAGGAGGTCGGTGATGTGCCTCTTTGGCGGCAAAAGATTGCCGATGAAAAAGAATCTTCCCTTACCCCTCGTCCCCCGGTTGTGACTATTCTTGGTCACGTGGATCATGGCAAGACTTCCCTGCTGGATGCCATTCGAAAAACGGACGTTGCTGCTGGGGAAGCCGGTGGCATCACCCAGCATATCGGTGCTTACCAGGTGGAGTTAAAAGGCCGGCAGATTACCTTCCTGGATACTCCCGGTCACGCCGCCTTCACCGCCATGCGATCGCGCGGCGCACAGGGAGCGGATATTGTGATCCTGGTGATCGCTGCTGACGATGGCGTCATGCCACAGACAAAGGAAGCCATTGCGCACGCCAAGGCTGCCCGAGTACCGATCATTGTTGCCTTGAATAAGGTGGACAAACCTAATTCAAATCCAGATCGAGTAAAAAAACAACTCGGGGAAAATGATCTTATGCCAGACGACTGGGGTGGTAACACCATGGTCATCCCTGTTTCCGCCAAGCAGAAACAGGGGATTGAAGACCTTTTGGAAGCCATCCTTTTGGTCGCAGATAATATAGACATTCGCGCCAACCCCAAGGGCGATGTCATCGGGACGATCATAGAAGCAGAGTTGGATAAATCCAAGGGGCCGGTTGCCACGCTCTTGGTCCAGAATGGGACTCTCAACACGGGCGATATTGTGGTGGCTGGGAATACCTACGGCCGTCTGCGCGCTCTGTTCGACTTCCGCGGTCGCAAGGTCCAGAAAGCCGGACCTTCCATCCCGGTCTCGGTGATGGGTTTAAGCTCATTGCCCTCCGCTGGTGACGTTTTTAAGGTTGTTGCAACGGAGAAGGAAGCCCGGCAGGCTATTCTGGAGCGGCAGTCCGCAAATACCAAGCAAGCCACTGCGGCTAAAAAGATTACCTTGGAGGAACTATTCTCCAAGATTAAAGCTGGTGAAGCCCAGGAACTTAACCTCATCCTGAAAGCAGATGTGCAGGGTTCCCTGGAACCCATCATCAATGAGATCAACAATCTGGGAAAAGGCGAGATCCGGATTAACATTTTATATGCCGAGACCGGTAATATTAGTGAGAACGACGTACTGCTTGCCTCCTCGTCTCAGGCCATAATCTTCGGGTTCAGTGTCCAGGCCGATGTTGCTGCCCGGCGTCTCGCGGATACTGAAGGAGTCTCCATCCGGCTGTATGACATCATCTACCGTCTGATCGAAGATGTGGAAAAAGCCCTAAAGGGCATGTTGGCTCCTGAATTTACCGAGAAAGCGATCGGCAAGGCGGTGGTGCTGCAGGTCTTCGCACTCTCTAAAGGCACCAAAATTGCCGGCTGCCGGGTCACGGATGGCGAGATCCGTCGTAATGGCAAGGTCCGGGTGACTCGCGGCAAGGATATCGTCTTTGAAGGCGATGTTAGTTCCTTGAAACATGAAAAGGAAGATGTGCGCGAAATGCGGACTGGTTTCGAATGTGGGATCGGTCTGAAGAACTTCAGCGATGTCCAGGTTGGAGATGTAATTGAATGTTATTTGCTAGAAAAGACCGAAGTGGAATAATGATTGATCGTTTAGGGAGGCAGTAGAAATATGCCATCCGGTGTCCGTCTCCAACGCATAGCGGACCGTATTCGCCAGGAAATCTCCGAAATGCTCATCCGCGAGATTAGTGACCCGCGCTTGCATCAGATATTTATCACCGATGTAAAAGTGGATCGCGAACTGGCGTTCGCTGACATCTACGTTTCGGCAGTCGAAGGATCGGTCCGAAGTGTTGAAATATTGGCAGGGCTCGAACATGCTAGCGGTTTCCTACGTCACGAACTTTCCGCCCGTATCGAACTGCGAACCTTCCCGCGCTTGCGGTTCCATTGGGACCCTACGCCAGAAAACGCAGATCACATCGAACGTTTATTGGCAGATATACGCAAGAATGAACGACCTGCAGAATAAAATAAAAGGCCGCATCCAAGCGGCGCATCGCGTTCTGGTCACTTCACATATCCGTCCCGACGGGGATGCCATCGGTTCCAGCCTCGCTCTTACCTTGGCTCTCCTTGACGCTGGCAAACAGGTTCAGGTTGTCCTTTCGGATGGACTTCCTG
>JBGOZL010000331.1:0-3722 GCA_041480185.1 Anaerolineae bacterium | reverse complement strand
CAGCACAGTGACGCAGGGAATATCGAGTGTCTGGAACTCCTGGACAGAGGTGGCGCGACCCTGGGCGGGTGAAAGGTCATGATTACCCACCAATAGCAGGGTCCGGATGCCGGTCTTCGAAAGGCGGATAATGCGTTTCCCCCATTCGCGCTGAAAGGTTGGAGCTGGAGAGCGGTCACGGTAGGCGTCCCCTGCAAAAATGACCAGGTCCACTTTTTCAACGATCGCCGCCTCGATGATAATGTCCAGAGATTTGAGAAAATCAAGCACGCGCAGTGGCAGGCCCGTCTCGGGGTCGTGGCGGCCATAGTTGGCCATGTCAATATGCGCATCGGCAAAATGCAGAAGTTTCATAATAAACTTTTACTCCCGTCAGTAATTTGAATTGGCGGGAGCAAAATATTATGGGGTTACGCCCCATAGTGAGAACATGTCCAGCGCAGCCTGGAACCCCGGGTGGAAGTAGAGAGCCTGGCGCATATCGGCATAAGCCGTATCATACGCGCCCAAGGCATATTCGGCCCTAGCGAGCCAAAACCAGCTTTCCTCAAGTTCTCTCCCACCTCGTTCAATTATTTCCAGATTCCGATTTGCTAGGTCGATAACATCCTGGTAGCGACCCGTGTAGTAATAGGCAAAGTAGGGAGCGGTCTGATACCACATGGTGCGCCATGGGATGCGCTTATCGCCTGTCGGAACGAGATTGGTGTTGTAATAAGTGTTGGCTTCGTCGTAGGCTGCGGCGGCGGGCCCATAATCGGGGTTTTGCAAGTTGACCAGGCTGGTGACCTTATTAAACATGGCAAAAAATCGATCATTGCCGGTTAGAGTCTGGCTTTGAATCTCCTGGTTCGCGATATCAAGGGCGTGCTGGGTAGCCCAGTTTTGGTCACCCCACGGGCCGAGCACCTGGTATAAATCCTGCTCCCGGTCGGCTGGATACACCACGATGAATACGTAATCAAAGGCACGCCAGTTCGTGAGGTAATTTGCGTAGGAATCCTTGCTATTCTTGCCGACGGAGGTCGGCTCAGGCAGATAGGAATCCTGCCAGACAAATTGCTGCAGGTTGTCATCATATCCGGTAGTAAAAGAGTAATGGCCTCCCCACTGCACAGAGTAATCAGGGAGCAGCGGCTCGTAGATACCCTTCTCTGAAATAACGGGAAAACCAGCTGCAATCAGCAGCTTGACCAGGTTGAGGTCACCCCCGTAGCGGAATAATGCTTTGTAAGTGGTATGTTCGTTGACAAAATCCACCAGTTCATAAGGCATTACATTGACGTCGGTATTGCCACGATCGATAAAGTTTTTACTGGGATCATTTTCTCCAGGTTTTACGACTGCTGCAATTTGGTCGCGATCCCCTGTCCAACCCCAGTATTCCAGGGCCATGGCCAGGTTGGCTGGTCCGCAGTAATTATAGCGACCCATTTGGTCTACAAACTGGACATTATTTAAAATGATAGAGGCGGGCGGTGGGGTAGATGTAATTGTTGCAATGGCAAGCTCGGTCGGAATGGTTGTGGGTGTTGGGGTGATGGTAGATGTAGGAATGGACTGGGCTGGGGTTATGGTGGGATAAGACTGTCCTCCCGGGTGGAATGTCACATTTTGTGGTGGTTGGAAGAAATCGATAATGCTTAATCGAAGGTTGTCCAGACGCCAGGCAAGTCTCAAGTGAATAGGTGGAACAAAATACAATGCCACCATGAATATAATCAACGCCGCCAATCCGATGAGGACTTTATTGGTTCTTTTGGTTCGTTTACGCATGGGGGCGATTATACTGCTTTACGGGGAATCGAATTATGAGAAAAACATAAACAAACCGGGCGGCCATTTGGCCGCCCGGGTAAACATTTATTGTCAGGCGTCACGGACTTCGCCATCAATCACATCGCCATCGTTATTCGGTGGAGGGGTTTGGGGGCCTGCGGCTTCCGGTCCGCCCTCAGGCGGGGTCTGCCCAGGCTGCTGGGCATACATCTGCTGGCTGAGCGCATAGAACATGTTTTGGAGTTCATCGGTGGATTTCTTGATGCGGCTCATATCGTCCGTTTGTGAAGCTGCTTTAAGGTCGTTAATCTTGCCTTCGATCTTGCCGCGCTCTTCAGAGGATACCTTTTCCCCTAGATCGCGCAAGGCTTTTTCTGTCTGATAGACCAGGTTATCGGCGGTATTGCGGGCATCGATGATCTCGCGACGTTTTTTATCTTCAGATTCGTAACGCTTCGCTTCTTCTACCTTGTGGGCAATCTCATCCTTGTTCAAGTTGGTGGAAGCGGTCACGGTTATCTTTTGCTCTTTGCCGGTGGCTTTATCCCGGGCGGTCACATTAAGGATGCCATTTGCATCAATATCGAAGGTGACTTCGACCTGCGGGATGCCGCGCGGCGCGGGGGGAATACCGTCAAGCCGGAAGCGGCCCAGAGACATGTTATCGGTAGCCATGGGACGTTCTCCCTGCAGAATGTGGATGTCCACGGCAGTTTGACTGTCGGCGGCTGTAGAGTATGTCTCTTGCTTGCGGACCGGGATGGTTGTATTGCGGTCGATCATTTTGGTCATCACACCGCCCAGGGTTTCGACTCCCAGCGAAAGCGGTGTCACATCGAGCAGGAGGATATCCTTGACTTCGCCGCCCAGCACCCCAGCCTGGATGGCTGCCCCGACTGCCACGACCTCATCGGGGTTGACGCCCTTGTTGGGTTCCTTGCCGTCAGTAAGCGTGCGTACAAGGTCCTGCACCATCGGCATTCGGCTGGAACCGCCGACAAGGACGACTTCGTTCAGGTCGGAGGCTTTTAAGTTTGCATCCTTCAGGGCAGACTCAAATGGGTTGCGGAAGCGGTTGAGCAGGTCATCGGTCATCTGCTCGAACTTGGCACGCGTCAACTTGAGCACCAGGTGCTTGGGTCCGTTGGCATCCGCGGTGATGTAGGGCAGGTTGAGTTCAGTCTCCATCATGCTGGATAGTTCGATCTTGGCTTTTTCAGCGGCTTCGCGCAGTCGCTGAAGGGCTTGGCGATCCTGACGCAGGTCAATCCCTTCCTGTTTCTTGAACTCGTCCGCTGCCCAATTGACAATCCGTTGATCCCAGTCATCACCACCCAGGTGAGTATCGCCATTGGTGGACTTAACCTCTATGACGCCCTCGCCAACATCCAGGATGGACACGTCAAAGGTTCCACCACCAAGGTCGAAGACCAGGATGGTTTCGTTTTTCTTCTTGTCCAATCCATAAGCCAGTGCCGAGGCGGTCGGCTCGTTGATGATACGTTTCACGTCCAGACCAGCAATCTTGCCGGCATCTTTGGTAGCCTGGCGCTGGCTGTCGTTAAAATAAGCCGGGACAGTAATGACGGCCTCGGTTACGGGCTGACCCAGATAAGCTTCAGCGTCCGATTTTAGTTTGGCTAAAATCATGGCTGACACTTCCTGCGGACTATACTCGCGGTTGGTCACCGGTATCTTCACGCGGGCTTCATCCGAAGGGCCAGCGACGACCGCGTAAGGGACCATCTTGCGCTCGGTTTCCACTTCGTCGAAGCGGCGTCCCATAAAGCGTTTGATGGAATAAATTGTATTTTCTGAATTAATGACGGCTTGACGTTTGGCAGTCTGTCCCACCAGGCGCTCGTTGTTCTTGTTGAAAGAAACAACTGACGGACATAACCGTCCGCCTTCCGCGGTAGTGATGACAGTTGGCTGACCACCTT
>JBGOZL010000330.1:0-3723 GCA_041480185.1 Anaerolineae bacterium | reverse complement strand
TTTGTCAATTCATGCCAGAAACAGGTATAATTTCGCCATTCGAAATCCTGTTTTTTGGAAACTGCGATGATTAAAGTGTAAATTCCTAAGATATTGGTATTGCATTGTTCCCTGAAGACCTCAATTCATTTTCCATTAACACCTCAATTCTATAGATCTGAATATATAAATTATCAAAGGAGTCATTCATGCAAAAAATCGCTCCAATGGTGGTTTTGATGTGTGTAGCAACCATCCTGTTATCGGCATGTGGTAAGGCCACTGATCCAGCGGCAAAAGCTGTCGAAGATTACCTCGCTGCCTTGGTTAATAAAAACGCCAATGCATTATCCGCTCTCTCATGCGCCAATTGGGAGTCAAATGCGTTGCTAGAAATGGATTCACTCCAGGCGGTTGCCACCAAGCTGGAAAATCTTACATGCGCTGCAACCAGTACAGATGGCACAACTACGCATGTTGTTTGCCAGGGAAAAATTTTAGCTACGTATAATAGCGAAGACCAACAATTCGACCTTTCTGTGCGAACCTATCAGGTGGTACACCAGAGCGGCGAATACTTGGTTTGCGGCTACCAATGAAATTTCAACCTTTTACGCGCGAGAATCTTTTGGCATTAATATTTTGTCTGATTCTCATTGCGCTGGTCATATTGACTGCCAGTAGTGCCCCCATCTGGATATATCAGGGTTATTGATGACCTTCGCCGTCGTTCTTATTTCGATAGGCGTAGCTGCACTGCTGGGCATGGTGATGCGTAATCGTTGGCGCATAAAGCTTTTATTGGGAATAAGTGTCCTGGCAGTCTATGCGTTTCAACCGTTGCTTCCGGTGCGTGGTCTGGACTTCTGGTTGCCAACTGCAACCCTGGCACTGGTCTCCTTAACATGGATCATAACTAGTCCGCCAGAGAATCGGACCTGGCTAAAGAATTTTCCTGCTCTACTTAGCCTTTTTAGTATTGTCCTGGTTCTCGGCTTGACGCGGTACCTGGGTATCTCGCTCTATCTGACTGCTTCTAACCCGCCTCAGACAATCTATATCATCATCGGGTTGGCAGCAATTGCCCTGATCGCACTCCTGTTAATGCATTTTTCCAAACCAAATAAGGCATTGCTGATTGGTGCCTCGGTTTTTATTATCTTGTTATTTGTAATCCTAAAAGTCCCCCAGTTGTCAACAATTATAAGTGGTCTACTGCGGAGTATGAATCATCAGTCAACCAGTTTGACTTTATCGCAGGATTTACGCTGGCTGGGATTCTCTTACATAGCATTTCGTTTACTTCATACCATCCGCGATCGTTTAAGCGGGAGGCTGCCTGTAGTATCACTTACGGAATACATGGTTTACGTCATTTTCTTTCCAGCTTTAACAGCTGGCCCTATAGACCGCATCGAGCGATTTGTTGGAGATTTACGCCGTCCGCTGGCATTGACTTCTGATGATATCGGTGAATCTGGAAAACGTCTCTTGTTTGGCTTGTTCAAGAAATTTGCCATTGCCGACCTTCTGGCAATGGTTGCGTTGAATGCTACCAATGCGCTCCAAGTTCACTCAGCAGGATGGGCATGGGTGCTGCTATATGCGTTTGCACTACAGATCTACTTCGATTTTAGCGGATACACCGACATTGCCATCGGTTTGGGGCGGCTGCTCGGCATTAGCCTCCCGGAAAACTTCAACGCGCCGTACCTTAAACCTAACCTTACCCAATTTTGGAATAACTGGCATATGACTCTGACGCAATGGTTCCGGGCTTATTTCTTTAATCCAGTAACCCGGGTTCTGCGCTCCGGAAAAAAATCACTGCCTATCCCGGTGATCATTTTTTTTACACAACTGGCGACGATGGTATTAATCGGTCTTTGGCACGGGGTGACATTGAACTTCGTAGCCTGGGGGATGTGGCACGGACTGGGACTATTTGTCCATAACCGTTGGTCTGAACTAACCCGGGCGCACTTTACTGCGTTGTCGTCTCGGTGGCAGTCGGTATTGAACGTGGGCGGGCTGCTGCTTACTTTCAATTTCGTTGCACTTGGTTGGGTTTTCTTTGCTTTGCCAAACCTGACCATTTCCATCAACTACTTACGTGTGTTGTTTGGTCTGGCATAATATGAATTTAATATTTTTGCGGAATGTGTTTCTTAAAGGTCTGGGCCTTTTTCTGGTGGTTGACTTGATTTTTATCGCTGTGAATCCTGCCTCACTGGGCAAACTTTCTCTCTATAATCATCTTTTTATTGGCCGGCAGAGATTTCCATTTGGTGAAGATTCGTCCCAGTCATACAACCTGAGCCTCTTCAACCTAGACGCCATGTTCGCGTCACACGTTATTGCGAACGGGATAAAACCGATAGACGAATACAGGGTCATTGTTATAGGCGACTCTTCTATTTGGGGTACACTTTTACGCCCAGAAGAGACCCTCTCTGGCCAAATGAATGCAGCGGGACTATCTCTATGTGGGAAGAAGATGCGGGTTTACAACCTGGGGTATCCTACCATCTCGCTGACGAAGGATTTAATGGTATTGGATTACGCAATGCGCTATCAACCCGACCTCATTATTTGGTCCGTGACGCTAGAAGCCTTCCCAGCTGATAATCAACTTTCCTCGCCAATCGTTGCTAATAATGCCGCTCGGTTGGGCAATTTGATTGTGCGTTACAGTTTGCCGCTTAACCAGAATGACTCTGCTCTCATGCATCCAAGTTTTTGGGACGACACTCTTATCGGTCAGCGACGCGCCCTGGCAGATTTGCTGCGCCTGCAGATTTATGGAGTACTATGGTCTGCGACAGGTGTAGACCAAATTTATCCTGCTGATTATCAGCATACCCAAACGGATTTTAATACCGATGTCTCCTACCACAACATGCAACCTCCGAAGATGGGTGATTCTAAGCTGGCTTTTACGGAGATTGATGCTGGTCTGCGTATAGCCGGAAAAACGTCATTAATTCTTATCAATGAGCCAATGCTTATTAGCACTGGTAGAAACAGTGATTTGCGGTACAATTTTCTTTACCCTCGTTGGGTCTACGACCAATGGAGGGAAATGATGGCCGTGCGAGCTGAGGCAGGGGGCTGGAAATATCTCGATTTGTGGAATATTGTACCGGCAGGTGAATTTACCAATAGTGCCATCCACTTGACACCTTCAGGTGAGGCGTTATTAGTCGGATGGGTTGAGCAATTTACATTACAGCAGAGCTGTCCTTGAAAAAGTCCGTTTTAATTATTATTGCTATTATCTTTATCACAGCGTGTAGCAACGCAGCGAACACCCGGGTATCGTTTTCAACCACGAACACCTCTCTCCCGCCTTCTACGACGACAACCTTTCCCACGCAAACTCATCTGCCTGGTGTTACCCTCACTTCCTCCCCGATTCCTACAGCAACCCTTGCATCTGAGGCATGGAAATCCATGCCTGTAATACCATTGGGGATTTCAAATCTCATCATTGATGTATTCCAGCGAGGTTTGGTACGCGGTCGCGATTCGAGCCGCTTTTCAAAAATAGGTGATTGCCAAAATATCACCCCTTATTTCTTGTCCGCCTTCGATGATCCTTCGAAATATCGGCTTGGCAGTCAGTATGATTATCTGCAACCGACCATTTATCATTTTATGGGGTCCTGGTCTCGCACGAGCTTGGCAACACATGGAGGATTCAATGCAGCTACGGTTCTGAGTTCATTCTGGACACTGGTTCCA
>JBGOZL010000329.1:0-3730 GCA_041480185.1 Anaerolineae bacterium | reverse complement strand
CTTTCTTCAATTGTGTCTTGCCTAAAGGGTGCAGTTCAAATTGCCCAGCTTTTTGTTTATTTTCTTTCCGTGTCGTTTTCAGGTTAATTCTTTTTAACCTTTTCGGCAGCCGTGAAACCAGCATTGAGTGCTTTGTGGTTCATTTCCTCGGTACCGCGCGGGGCGCGGGCGATAATCGCTTTTTCGATAGCCTCCCGGGTAACCACTCCCGTCAACCCAACCAAGACTCCCAAGGCAACAGTATTAGCAGTAATGATCCTGCCGGTGGTCTCAAACGCCATTTTCGTAATGGGCAGGCGGATGGCCCTGGGAGCTGAGGAGGAATCAACTTTGTCGGCGTCGACGATGAGCAGGCCGTCAGGCTTAACCGAGGAGGCAAATTTCTTGAAGGCCTCCTGACTCAATGCCACCACCACGTCCGGCAGCAGGACCTCGGGGTGGTCGATCTCACCGGAGGAGATGACGACCTCGGACTTGCTGGCACCGCCACGCGCTTCGGGACCATAACTTTGCGACTGGACAGCGTTTTGACCTCCATAGATGGTGGCAGCCTCGGCCAGGATAATACCAGCCAGGATCATACCCTGACCACCTTCACCAGCCAGCCTGACCTCGGTCCGGTCCGAAATCCCTACCTTCTTCAAAGTATCAGTCATATTCACTGTCACAGCTCACCTCCCTGGACGCGGGTAATCAGATCTGAATAAACCTGCGTGTACTGGGGGCGTTGGATGTCAATGAATTTACCGCGCACGATTTTTGTATTCGCAGTTTTTTCTTCCGGGGTGAGGCGGTCGAGGGCGGATTGGGGGATGCTGTTGTCTTTAAGGGCGCGCATCATATCAGCAGCGGTACCGAGCTTATTCAGGCGGCCGTAAGTGGTGTGGCAGTAAGAGACCGCTTCTACGACACTGAACCCATCCTTGGAAATGGCCTCAGCCAGGTACTTATCCAGCTCGAGAGCGTGGTAAACGGTGGAGCGAGCAACATATGTGGCGCCGGCAGCAATTGCCAGGTCGCAAATTGGGAAGGGCGGCTCGACATTTCCATAGGGAGCCGTGGTGGCGCGCCCACCCAAGGGGGTGGTGGGGCTGTACTGGCCGCCGGTCATCCCATAGATGGCATTGTTGACCACAAGTGCGGTGATACCCAGGTTGCGGCGGGCAGCGTGGATGAAGTGATTGCCACCAATGGCGAGCGCATCACCGTCACCCATGATGGCGATGATTTTCAGGTCGGGGCGGGCGATTTTCAGGCCAGTGGCAAAGGCCAGGGCGCGCCCGTGGGTGGTGTGCAAGGTATTGAAATCCAGGTAACCTGGCATGCGCGCGGTACAGCCGATGCCAGCCACCAGCGCCACCTTGTCATTATCCAGGCCGAGGTGGTCAATGGCGCGGATGAGAGCGCCCATCACAATACCGATACCGCAGCCGGAGCACCAGATGCTGGGGAATTTCCTCTTCTTGCTCAGTTTCTGAAGCGTCTCGCTGAGCTCCAACCAGTTGGCCTGCGGGATGAGTCCTTCACCTGCTTCCAGGGAGTGGGCTTCCAAAATGGTGTCATCCATGGCTTAGGCCTCCATCGCGTCAAGGACCATTTGCGGTGTGACCATCTCGCCGTTGGCGCGACCAACCCGCCTGACCTTCTTGCGCCCGACCATACGCTCGACCTCATAAGCCAATTGTCCCAGGTTCATCTCCGGGATAATGATCCGGTCAACGCGTTCGCCCAGGGCTTCCACCTGTTTCTCTGGGAAAGGCCAGATGGTGTAAAGAGTCAGCATGTCGACTTTTTTGCCTTGTGCCCGGGCCATCTTCAGAGCATGACGCGCAGTGCGCGCCGATGCGCCGTAGGACAGGAAGGCAACCTTCGCACCGGACTGGACATCTTCTTCGAGGAGGGTGATGTCATCGATATGTTTATCCAGTTTGGTGTTGACACGTTCCAGCCAGGGGTCAATATCTTCCATGCGCTGGGTGGGAAAACCGTCCTGATCATGGAACAGGCCGGTGATGTGGTAACGGTATCCCGTACCGAATGGTGCGAGCGGTGGGACTCCGTCGGGAGTATTGCGGTAGGCTTTATAGGTTGCTGGGCTCTCGGATACCTTGTGCTCAAAGATTTTTATGGTTTTGAAATCGGGCAAATCGACCGGTTCACGCATGTGACCGATAATTTCATCTGCCAGTAAAATGACCGGGGTGCGGTACTTCTCGGACAGGTCGAAGGCTTTCACCGTCAGGTCAAAACACTGGCGGACGGAGATAGGGCTGAGGGAAATAATGGGGTGATCGCCGTGGGTACCCCAACGGGCCTGCATCACGTCACCCTGGGAGGCCGCAGTGGGCTGGCCGGTGGAGGGCCCGAGACGCTGTACGTTCACGACCACGCAGGGAATCTCGGTCATGGCGGCGTAGCCGATGTTCTCCATCATGAGGGAAAAACCGGGGCCGCTGGTGGCGGTCATGGACTTGATGCCACCGACACGGGCACCGATGATGGCGGCCATGCTGGCGATCTCGTCTTCCATCTGGATGAATTTACCGCCGACCTTGGGCAGTTCGCGGGACAAGATCTCGGCCACTTCCGTGGAAGGGGTAATTGGGTAGCCTGCATAAAAACGACAACCGGCGGCAATGGCACCCCAGCCGATGGCGTCGTTCCCTTGCATTAATTTGACAGCCATGCCGGCCTCCTAATCCAGTTTCCTGATCACAATTGCCAGATCAGGGCAGTGGGTATCACAAAAGTGGCAGGCGGTGCATTTTTCGGGAGCCACAATGCGGGGGTGGTCTTCATCCGCATCCATGGCGAGGACCTTGGGCGGGCAGAACTCAACGCAAATGCGACAGCCTTTGCACCAGGTGGCGTACAAAATCACCTCGCCACGGGGACCTTTTTTGGCAGGCAGCACCGCGCTAAGGGGCTGGCCTGAGACAGCAATGACATCAGTCATGAATCACCTTTACTTTTTGAAGGATTGGGCGCTTGCTCCGGGCGTCATTTATAAATTTTATGCATAGAACTGCCCGAAAGCGGCAATATTTATGATCAGTTATTTGTGCAGTACCCATAATACAACCTAATTGTATCCGAATTGATGAGTCATTGTAATAGTAGAATGTATTAATAAAACAATGCCATCCGTTCTGGTTTTCACACATGGGGTAGTGCCACTATAATGGGGGTTATAACCCAAAAATTCGTCAAGGAGGGCAGTATGTTCATCCAGAAAGACGATTGGAAAAAAGAGAAACACATGCCGGTGATCGAAGCGCCGGCGTAGGTGAGGGCGGGCGAGACTTTCCAGATGAAGGTTAGCATTGAGATAGCAGGATTGCCGCTTTATAAGGCTTTTGGGAAGAACAAGAAGGTAGAATTCGAATTCCCTGGAAGGACGTTAAAGGAATTGATCGACGCCATGGTAAGAAAATTTGGATTCGACGTGAAAAGGTTCCTTTTGGATAAAAATGGAGATATAGATTTGGAAATTCGGGTACTTCTTAATGGAGCAACCTATCTCTCTGAAAACCGTATGCAGACATCCTTAAACGATGGAGATACACTCATCTTTAAGGCACCCTCCTGAGGATAACAAAACAGCCAGGTTGGCTGCCAAAAAGGTTAAGAAAATATGCAACTCAAACCTATTGGAATCATCCATTCCCCTTACAAAGATAGGAAAGAGTGTCCAACTCAAGGGCGAGAGGAAATTTGCTGGGTCGAGGTT
>JBGOZL010000328.1:0-3732 GCA_041480185.1 Anaerolineae bacterium | reverse complement strand
GTACCCATGGCTACGCTTTCCGCTCTCGGTCAAATAAATATTTTCAATTCGTATTCAGCCCAGAGCGGTGGGGCTGCAATCGTTCCGTTTGGGTTCACAAGTGCACTCTGGCTTCCCTCACTGACTGTCCTGATCACAATGATCGGCGGCACAATGTTCGCAATTTGGCTGGGTGAATTGATCTCCGAATATGGCATTCGGGGTCAGGGACTCTCCTTGATTATTTTCGCCGGTATCGTGGCTCGAATTCCATCTCAATTCGGTACACTCCTGGCGGATAAGCAGCATGGTTGGATCCTGGTGCTGGCAATGATCGTGGTTATGGTGGCGGTCATCTATGCCATTGTTTTTGTACAGCAAGGCCGCAGAAATGTAGCTGTCATGTACCCAGGCCGCCGGGTTGGTAACCGGATGTCCATGCCGGTCAAAGGAACGCTTCCATTAATGGTTAACCTGGCAGGTATGATCCCGCTCATATTTGCGGCTGCCATCCTTCAGTTCCCGGCGATTATTTCAAGTTACTTTACAAGGTCAAGTGTTGCCTGGGTGGCAAATTTTGCGACAGGCACACAGACCACCTTTAACCCCAATAATTGGGTCTACCAACTACTTTACTTCCTGATGGTGGTGGTTTTTACCTTCTTCTATACTGATGTGATGTTCTCCCAGCAGAATTATGGTGAGAATCTGAAGAAAGTTGGTGCGCAAATTCCTGGCATCAACCGCGGTGCCCCCACCCAAAAATACCTTACCAAGGTTCAGCGTCGTATTACGCTTCCCGGTGCATTGTTCCTGGGTTTGGTAGCTGTATTGGGATACATCATCAACCTGATCCTGAAAGCGGTGGGAATAGGTGCAGCGTTGTCATCGACATCCATTTTCCTGGTATCGTCGGCTGGTCTGCTCATCGTTGTGGGTGTCGTTCGGGATACATTCCTGAATATTGACGCAGAATTAAAACTTCACGGCTATGATGATGCCCAGTTGGTGAAATAGACTTATCCATGCCCATTTTCATTGTTCTTCTCGGACCCCCAGGTGTTGGTAAAGGTACACAGGCGGAGCTTATTTCTGAAGCAACCGGCCTGCCGCACATTTCTTCGGGCGATCTTTTTCGGGAGAACATTAAGAATGAAAGCGAACTCGGAAAACTGGCAAGTTCATATATGAATAAAGGGGAGCTGGTTCCTGACGATGTTACTATCAGCATGATTCGGTCTCGACTCTCGCTCCCGGATTGCAAACAAGGCGCTCTTTTGGATGGGTTCCCACGCACTACTGTACAGGCAGATTCTCTCGAGAGCTTATTGAATGAGTTTGATGGTAGGGTAAACTTCGTACCTTATATCACCGCCTCCGAATCCATCCTGATAGAGCGTCTAAGCGGACGCTGGACTTGCAAAGCGCAAGGACATATATTTCACGAAAAGCACAACCCTCCCCAAAAATCAGGTGTGTGTGATTATGACGGTTCGCAACTTTATCAGCGTGATGATGACAAAGCAGAGACCGTAATAAGGCGAATTCAAGTCTATCTTACGCAAACTGCTCCGTTGATCGCTTACTACCGGGAACGCGGACTTCTAACTGAAATTGACGGGAGTCAACCGATCGAAAAAGTTACTGCGGTTTTAATGGCAGTTCTTAGGAAGCATGCATGACCTGGGATCGCGATATTAGTATAAAAAATGCAGCTGAAATTGCTCTAATGCGTGAAGCTGGACATCTCAATGCCAATGTATTGGCAGGAGTCCGAGGACTTTTACAACCTGGCGTTACCACTGGAGACCTCAACGCGGCTGCTGAGGATATTCTGCAAAAACACGGTGCCTACTCGCCATTCAAGAACTATGGCTCGCCGCCATTTCCTGCTTCCATCTGTATCAGCATTAACGAGCAGCTGGTCCATGGTATCCCTGGGAGTCGCAAACTCCAGGAAGGTGACATTGTCTCTGTGGATTGCGGGACGGTTCTGGAAGGATTTGTTGGCGACTCGGCTTTTACTGCCGGAGTAGGGAAAATCTCCCCCTTGGCCGGTAAAATAATCGAAGTTACTGAACAGGCATTGTCAGTTGGCATCGCCATGATGCGCGCCGGGAATAAAACGGGAGATGTCTCTGCTGCCATCCAGCAATATGTGGAAGCTCAAGGATTTCATGTAGTTCGTGAATATACCGGGCATGGTGTTGGTAGGAACATGCACGAGGGGCCGCAGGTGCCGAATTATGGCACCCCTGGAACTGGAGTCATGTTGAGACCCGGTATGACAATAGCTCTCGAACCGATGGTACTTGTCGGTACGCACCGCACCCGTGTCCTTTCCAATCAGTGGACGGTAGTCTCTGCTGATGGTTCACTGACAGCTCACCAGGAACATTCAGTGGCTGTCACGGAAGGCGACCCTCTCGTCTTGACTGTCCCGTGACTTTGCGAGATGCCGAACTAACTGGACGGATATCTGTAGAGCAAGTATAATTCAACCTTTGGCTGAGTAACTATATGCAAGGAGAAAGCAATCATGAAAGTAAGTCCCTCCATTCGCAAGCGCTGCGCGAAGTGCAAGATTGTCAAGCGCAAAGGCGTTTTGTTCATCATCTGCGAAAATCCGAAGCACAAACAGCGACAAGGATAGGATAAGGAACTATGGCAAGAATCGAAGGTGTTGACCTGCCGCGCAATAAGCGCGTAGAAGTTGGCCTGAATTATCTTTTCGGGATCGGTCCTGCGCGATCGCGCGAAATCCTTTCTGCGACCAAAATTTCCCCCGATACGCGTGTACAAGACCTGACGGAATCCGAAATTGCGGCCATCCGCGATTACCT
Source organism: Anaerolineae bacterium (assembly GCA_041480185.1). GTDB lineage: Bacteria > Chloroflexota > Anaerolineae > Anaerolineales > Villigracilaceae > UBA877. The sequence goes on along the minus strand of JBGOZL010000328.1, from coordinate 910 downwards.
TACTAAGAATTGGACAGTCGAGGGCGCCCTGCGCCGCCAGGAACAGTTGAACATCAAACGCCTGGTGGAAATTGGCTGCTACCGCGGCTTGCGTCATCGCCGAAACCTGCCCGTACACGGGCAGCGCACCCGCACGAATGCCCGCACCCGCAAGGGTATTAAAAAGACAGTTGCCGGGCGCGGACGCCGCAAGGGCGGTAAGAAGTAATCCGGATAAAGGAATTAGAGAGGTATTATGCCACAGACAGTACGATCTGCACGCCGTTCCAGCGGCGCAAAAAAAGGGAAGCGAACATTATCTGCTGGACAGGTTCATGTGTTTGCATCATTTAACAATACGATTGTGACAGTGACCGACCCGGATGGCAACACCCTTTGCTGGGGGAGTGCAGGCTCGGTAGGTTTCAAAGGCTCGCGGAAAAGCACACCATTCGCCGCCCGTCTGGCAGCCGAGCAGGCAATCAAAGCTGCCCAGGCGATGGGCGTCCAGGAAGTGGATGTTATCGTCACCGGTCCTGGTCCCGGCCGGGAGAACGCCATTCGCGCAGTCCAGGCAATGGGCCTGAAGGTCAAGTCGATCGCAGATGTCACCCCGGTACCTCATAATGGTTGCCGGCCTCCCAAGAAGCGTCGCGTCTAGTTTTGGTGAAAGAGGATAGGAAGTATGGCGAAATATACTGGGCCGGCCTGTAAACTGTGCCGGCGAGAAGGTGAAAAATTGTTCCTAAAGGGAGAGCGATGCTATTCTCCCAAATGTGCATTTGAACGCCGCAGTTTTGTCCCCGGTCAGCATGGTCCCACTGGCAGCCGTGGCAGCCGCGGAGGTCGAGGCGGCACCGGGCGTGAATCCGATTACGCCAAGCAGTTACGTGCCAAGCAGAAAGCCCGTCGCATTTACGGCGTTTTTGAG
>JBGOZL010000327.1:0-3737 GCA_041480185.1 Anaerolineae bacterium | reverse complement strand
GGCGAGCCGAGCGCGATATGGGATGTACAAGCCCGTCCAATTATTTGGCTCCCCGTCGCATTTTCTCATCTGGGACAGTTCAGCCGAACTGAGCCCGAATTGGTATTTGAGACTCCTGACCCAAAAATCTGTGCCCCATCCGCATCTACACGAGGAGTGTATCATGAGTGATGAACCAATTTCAATACCCATTGAACGATACATTGCCATTGATGCCCACAAGACCTACGTGATGGTGGGTGGTTTGAATGCCCGGCAGGAGACCGTCCTGGCGGTGCGCAGGGTGCCAATCGAGAACTACCCAGGGTGGGTGCAGGCCAACCTGAGGCCAGGGGATGCGGTGGTGATCGAAGCCACGACCAACACCTGGACGCTGTATGATGTCACCCAGCCGTATGTGAGCAAAGTGGTGGTAGCCCACCCGTTGGAAGTGAAGCAGATCGCCAATGCCCGGGTGAAGACGGACAAGCATGATGTCAACTGCCTGGCACGGCTGCTGGTGGCCGACCTGGTCCCGGAAGTGTGGGTGCCGCCGATGGAGGTGCGGGAACTGCGCACCTTGATCGCCCATCGGCGGCGGTTGGTGAAGATGCACACTATGACCGCCAACCGCCTGCATAGCGTGATCCACCGTAACAACTTGGTACCACCCGAGGGGGGCTTCTTTACTCCGACGAACCGGGGCTGGTGGGAAGCCTTATCGCTTTCGACCGTGGAGAGGTTGCAGGTACGCCAGAATCTCGCCACGCTGGATCACCTGGTGCTCCTGACAACAGAGATCGACCAGGAACTGGCTCGCCTGAGCACCACCGCCCCCTGGAGCGGACATGCACCCTATCTGCTCCAACTTCCTGGCTTTGGGCTGATCAACACCATGACGGTGCTTTCGGCCATCGGGGATATCACCCGCTTTCCCACTTCCAAGAAGCTGGTGGGCTACTCGGGTCTGGGCGGCAGTGTCCATGACAGCGGGCAGACCCATGCCACCGGACCGATCACCAAACAGGGCCGCAAGGAACTGCGCTGGACCCTGGTGGAAGCGGCATGGAGGGCAGTGGAGCATCACCCTTTCTGGAAGCAGGAATTCCAAAAGCTGAATCATCGGATGAAGAGCAGCAAAGCGATCGTGGCCATCGCCCGCAGGCTGCTGGTGGTCATCTGGCATGTCATGACCGAACGGGTCGCCGACCGCAAAGCCGATCCTCCATGGTCGCCTTCAAACTCATGAAATGGTCCTGGCAGCTCAATGATTGGCAGCGCAGGGGGCTGACCACCCGCCAGTTCGTCCGCTACCACCTGATGCGCCTCAAGCTTGGAGATGAGCTGACCCGCATCCAACGAGCGCACTCGATTCCTCTTGCTTCGGTGGAAGAGGTCCTGGCTTTGAAGCCGGAGCTCAGACCAAACCTATAAGGTCTGAGGCTGGTACAACCGATGGGGGAAGTTCAACCTCCGCCGAGTCTTTTCAGCGGGAGGTGAGTAGGAATGTTGTCCGTATGCGATCTTGACTGAATTATCTATCTTGCAGTCCGCTCCCCTTGACACTGCACTTCATTGGTATCGCGCTTTTTTTACCCTCTGGTTCATGCTATAAAACCCTGAACTTGGGGAATAATTTGCGATCGGCTGCTGGATTTTGCCGGGCAGTCGCTGGCGACTCTCACCGGTCACTCGGGTGTCGTTTTGACTGTTGCTTTCAGCCCCAACAGGTGTATTCTTGCTTCTGGCTCCAGCGATGGCACCATCCGCCTATGGAGCGTCGCCCCTATTCCATCCTACCCGTAGGGGTGAAATATTTCGTCGGTCCACGATAAAGGCGGGACGAAAGCCGGCGGGAGCAAACTTAGAATCCCTGGGTAGGACACGATCCAAAGCATCCTTTGCGACAATAGGCTGCCTGGAAGCAATGACGAGTTAACGAAAAAGCTCACCGTGGAGGTAAGCTTTTCTTTAATGCAGTTGTTTGGAAGCTCCTCGAGGGTTATGTCTTTTTAGCGGTGATGTTCACCAGCCAACTTACACCGAACTTATCCATGCACATGCCGAACATATCGCCCCAAATTGCTTTCTCAAGGGGCATGGTAACCTTGCCACCCGCAGAAAGCTTCTTGAAGTAAGTCCTTAATTCATCTTCGTTTTCACCAGTTAGCGACATGTTCATGTTCATCCCGGGACGGAACTCCATTCGTTCCGGAGTGTCGGATGCCATGAAAATGATGCCGTCTCCGGCGTTCAGCTCCGCATGCATAATCAGGTCATCTTCGGCTGGGGTTTGAGCTGCATGATATTCCTTGAATGTGCTCATTTGAAGCTTGCCGCCAAAGACAGACTTATAAAATTCCATGGCTTCGCGAGCATTACTCTTAAAGTTCAGGTACGGGTTTAACTTGGTTTGCATGTTTCTTCCTATAAAAAGACGTATATTTAATACATTATATATCTAAATTGTCAATATTGCAATCTTAGCGCTGAAACCGGCATAATCGAGACTGCCGCCTCTGCCTCGCCCTTTTCCATACCTTCCGTGAAGGCGGATCGCATCCCTGGCGAAGTACCCCCTGTTGGCGAAACGGGGACAATTAGCGCCCATCACGCCCCGCCTGTAGGGACGGATGGCGTCCGCCCATTGGGGTTCGTGCCTGCCCTTTTCCAACATATCGCTCATTCCACTATTTTTCGGATATACTAGGGCTCGGGAGCGCGTGCTCCCGACCTTTTTTTGTTAAGAGGACAGATGGCTAATATCGGTGAATTTGCAGCTCTTTTTACCTCTTTTTGCTGGTCCTTATCGGCAGTCGGTTTCTCCAAATCCACACAGCAGGTCGGTTCCCAGGTCACGAACCGCGTGCGGGTATTTATTGCCATGCTGGTGCTGATACTGATCAATGCCGTCCTGTACGGGCAACCCATCCCGCTTCATGCGGGGGCTTCCCGGTGGGCCTGGTTGGGTATTTCAGGAATTATCGGTCTTTCTTTGGGAGATGCCTTCCTGTTCCAGGCTTATCAGGAGATCGGACCGCGTCTCGGCTTGCTGCTTCTTAGCTTGGCTCCGGTATTTGGTGCCACGATCGCTTGGATCTTTTTCGGAGAGTCTCTCACCCTGGTGCAGATTGTCGGCATCGTTGTCACACTGGGAGGCATCTCCTGGGTGATCATGACTTGTCCGAAGGAAGGGGATGAAAATGCCCGCAAAGTGACCGGCCGCGGCGTTTTGTTCGGAACACTGGCAGCTCTCGGGCAGGCCACCGGACTGGTCTTCTCCCAGCAGGGTATGACTGGCGACTTTTCTCCCTTTGCAGGAACGCTTATCCGCATGTTCGCAGCGGTTGCAGCTCTCTGGGTTGTTGCCCTCTTCCAGCGCCAGGCTGGCTCCACAATCACCGCAATTCGCAAGCAACCCGCCGCCCTCGGTTGGCTGGCATTCGGTGCCCTGTTTGGGCCGGTCATCGGTGTATCTTCCTCCCTGCTTGCGGTCCAGTACACGGAGATTGGGGTTGCCAGCACTCTTATGGCATTGCCGCCCATCTTCATGCTGCCCATCGCCTACTTTATCTTCAAGGAACGCTTCGGTTGGCAGGCAGTTGCCGGCACCCTGGTCGCTATGGCCGGTGTCGCCCTCTTATTCTCGTGATACATTTTCTTTCCCAAACACTCACCCGACCATCAGAATTTACTCACTTGACAATCCAGAACATTAGTTCTATTATTTAGAAGTACTTGTTTAGCATAAATGGGGT
>JBGOZL010000326.1:0-3737 GCA_041480185.1 Anaerolineae bacterium | reverse complement strand
GGGCTTATATCATGAGCCGGCCGAATATGGCATTTACCGGCTGCTTGATGTCGGCGGACGGTTGTTATCGATTGTTGAAACGCATGGCTTATCCGATGATTTCTTGCGAAAACTGGGTCAGGAAATAGAAGAAGAAAAGGCTGAGAGCATGGATAGCGATCGGCAAAAAGCTACCATTTCCCGATTAGCATTGGAATATACTGCTGAGTTGCAGCGCCGCCTGAGCATTGAAAATCATTAAGATTGCATCCGGATTTCAGACCTTGAATCCATTTGTTTTCCTACCAGTGGAGGAAATATGCCAAATCGAACCTTGAAAACTAGGCAAGACTGTTTGGACTTTCTCACAGGCCTCAAGCTGATGGGCACCGGGGGTGGCGGATCGATGGAAACCGGGGTGGAACTGTTGGAAGGAGCCCTTGAAGAAAACCTGGAATTGAAATGGATTGATCCAGCCGAGATGCCCGAAGGCGCTTTCAGTTGTACAGTTTTCGGGTCTGGATCTCTTTCAGCGAATACGCCGAAATGTGAAGCCGAGATCAATCAACTGGGTGAAAAGCTGGCTATGAAGAATAAGTATGGGAACCGGGCTATCGATGCAGCCGTACGCGAGCTGGAGATATATTCCGGAGTAAAAATCGGCGCGCTAGTTTCGGTCGAGCTGGGCCCGGCAAATACCGCAGCTCCCGTGGTTGTGGCAGCCCGGTTGGGATTACCTGCGATCGACGGAGATTACAGTGGCCGGGCGGTTCCACAGGATATGCAGACCACCTATTTCCTCAAAGGTATCAAGACCTACCCGGCTTCGATTGTTGACTGGTGGGGAAATGTGGTCATCCTCAAAGAGGCTGCCAATGCTGAGATGGGCGAGCGAATCGGCAAACTTCTTTCCGTCGCTAGCTATGGGAAAGTTTACATGGCCTCCATCCTGTTGAACGCTCAAGAAACCAGGGAGACCGTGGTAACCGGGACTTTAACTAAAAGCTTTGAGCTGGGTCAGTCGGTTCATAGGGCAATGGAGAGTGGATCAGATCCAATTCAACCCGCGATTGAACGCTTGGGAGGATGGAAGCTCTTTACCGGAGAAGTAACCGGTAAGGATTGGGAGGAAAAAGAAGGCAACAGCGTCGGGACCACCCACCTGCGCGGGACAGGTGAGTATGTTAACCATTCGATGGATGTGTATTTTTCCAATGAAAACCATATTGCCTTGCTGGATGGAAAACCCTTCGTATCCAGTCCGGACTTGATCATATTGGCCAACCCGGAAAGTGGTGAAGGCTACACCAATACCGAGATTAAGCCTGGGGATCGAGCTGCAGTAATCGGTGCGAGTAATATCCCCGTCTTCCGCAGTGACCTGGCTCTTAAATATTTCGGGCCCCGATATTGGGGATTTGATTTTGAATATGTCCCTATCGAAACCGTAATGCAAGGAATTTAGGAATTGCACAAGGATCAGGTAGTGTCGTAAATCCATCAATCAACACTCAAAGCTATTTAAGAAAGGAAGTGCTCTATGGAATTCACAGTTGGAACAGAAGGACGGAATGAATATTATGATTTTGAGCTCGGTCTGGCTGCTCATAAGCTCGTGACCGAGATCGTTCCGATTAAACCGGGAAAGCAAGTATTGATCACCGGAGATACGGGGTCGGATGCACGGGTCATCCAGGCAGTTGCCCGGGCCACTTATGCAGTCGGGGGAATTCCAACCGTCATATGGCACCCCATGCTGCCGGGAACAATGCAGGAGCCGCCCACTCCCGTTTTAAAAGCGGTGACAGGCTCCAATGTTTGGTTTGATTTTGCCGTGGCTTACCTGCAGTATGGGCCTGCCTATTTTGCGGCAATTGAGAGCAATAGTATTTATGTTGCCCTCACCGGAATGGATGTTGATATGCTGGTGCGGACGGTCGGGCGTCCTAAATCCCAGCCTCTGATAGATATGGCTAAATATCTCTATCTGGAATCGCAAAAGGCGGACAGCATTCGGATCGCAACCCCAGCAGGGACTGATTTCACCGTAAAAGTAGACCATGATTTTGATGATCCGCCATGGCCACCAGAAAACAAATCGGGCGGATATTCGCAAATGTTAACCGGGCAATCTTGGTTTAATGTCGTCCGGGAGAGCACTGAAGGCGTACTCGTTTTTGACGGGGTGATTTGGCCACCCAAGGAGTTAGGGCTACTTCACGATCCAGTGCGGTTAACATTTGAAAAAGGATTTATTACCAAAATAGATGGGGGCAGAGAAGCAAAATTCTTCGCCCGTTGGCTTGAAAGCTTTCATCACCCGAATGTTTATCTCCTGGACCACGCCTGCTATGGCTTCAACCCGGGAGTGCTTAAACTCAGTGGGCGCATCCTGGAAGACGAACGGCTGTTTGGGTGCATGCAGTTCGGCATTGGGGCTACTCCAAAGCAGTATGGCTCACCAGCTCATACAGATGGTGTGGTGCGCGATGCTTCAGTTTGGTGGGATGAAGTCGTGATCGAGGAAGAAGGGCATTACATCCGCCCAGATCTGGTGAAGTTCTGCGTCGAGATGGGCGCTCCGGGATATTAGATCTGGCCTACATTATTTTTTATTCACCCGGGTTCGGTGGCGATGGGTAAGGTGGTTTAAGACAATTTCCGTAAAATCAATTTGTTGAATATTAATGCGCCTGGCGTGTGGTAAAGTGGGCAATGAAAGCCACCAACATTGCCACACCTTTTTATTAGAAAGAAAAAACTCGAGGGTATTCCTCATTCGAGTTTTTTCGTTCTTATATTTTCCACTCTCCGTTGAGAATTACTGGATTCTCATCCAGATATAAATTGGGTTCGGGTTGTACAAAATCTTCATGGAAATCTGCCTCTACTTGACCACCCATATGTAAATTATCACCAAAGGCAATATGCACCGTGCCCTTAATCTTTTCTGCTTCCAGTCCATTTTCAGGCCTGCGCGCATTCGGGTTGGCTCCAATACCAAGTTCGGCAAGGTTGCGACGGGCTTTATAAACCAGTTCTTCGTTCTTCACATCGAGCATTTGACGGAACCAATCGCCGATCGAACCACCGCCTAGAACCTGGGACACTTCCCCCTTCTCTACACAAAACGTCATTTCCTCATAAAGATGCTCATACCAACCAGACGGGACTACTAGTTTCCCCTGCCCCGTCCCTTCTAGTGGGACAACATAGATCTCCCCAGCAGGTAAGTTGCCCCACTTACCGGGCCCAGAGGCAAAAAGGCCATCGTCAACCTTCCCAGGTCGGCCTTGAATGCTGAAGGTGATATCGGTCCCATATTCCGTCACCAAGCGAACTCTATTGGCTCGAGTGAGATACGGAGCAAAGGCCTGACAATCAGCCGCGATTCTGTAGGGATCAGCAGCGACCGATCCATCCGACTGCAGCATATATACTTCAAAGCCAGGCATGCTCGCTACTCGTACTCCGGCTTCTGTGGCGGAACTGCGTGCATTGGTATGAGAAAGCGAGAAATTGGTGATGGCAAGGACTACTTGTGCCTTCAACATGATGACTGCCACATCACCAGTTAGTTCCACACCGTGGCCCCCCACTGCAGTGAATGGCAAGAAATGGACCTCACTCTCGGGAAAATTTACCTGGGCAACCTCGGCTACGAGTCGGGCGAGCATATTTCTTTCCAGCATAGCCTCCAATTTGGTTGAAGTTTCCGATTCCCAATCGATGGTCCTGGGGATATCCGTCATCACTAG
>JBGOZL010000325.1:0-3745 GCA_041480185.1 Anaerolineae bacterium | reverse complement strand
TCCTCTCGGGCGGGATTGGGAGGTTAAAGGAACCTGTTTCTACGATCAAGTTGTTTCCGTCTTTTCGCAGTTTCGCCTTGAAGAAGTTCATCGCCGGAGCGCCGATGAAACCAGCCACGAACATGTTATCCGGGTGATCATAAAGTGTTTGGGGCGTATCCAATTGCAGGAGTACGCCCTTGTTAATAACAGCGATTCGAGAGGCCATTGTCATGGCTTCCATTTGGTCATGGGTCACATAGATAAAAGTTGTGCCCAGACGCTGATGTAGCTTTGTGATTTCAGAACGCATAGCACCGCGCAGTTTGGCGTCCAGGTTGGAAAGCGGTTCGTCGAAAAGGAAGACTTTTGGCTCGCGCACGATCGCCCGTCCAACCGCCACCCGCTGGCGCTGTCCACCGGAAAGTTGGCGAGGTTTCCGTGTAAGCAGTTCCCCAATTCCCAGGATATCAGCTGCTTCCTGCACCCTGCGCTTGATTTCATCTTTTGGTGTCTTGCGAAGTTTCAAACCAAAAGCCAGGTTATCATAAACCGTCATATGAGGGTAAAGGGCGTATGACTGGAATACCATTGCTATGTCGCGGTCCTTCGGAGGAACATCATTGACAACGCGGTCAGCAATCTTGATTTGCCCCTTGGTAATTTCTTCCAACCCGGCAAGCATACGCAATGCGGTGGTTTTCCCGCAGCCCGAAGGGCCGACAAAAACCAGGAATTCTTTGTCGTCGATTTGCAGGTTCAAATCATTCACTGCAATTACATTTCCAAATTCTTTTGTAATATGATCGTACGTAACACTAGCCATATCAGTCTCCTTTTCTTTAGAATATAGTGATTCTATTATAGCGCAGAACTTTGGAGTTGTGCCAATAACAACAAGTAGAAGTAAAATGTAGATATGCCAGAAGATGTAACTCCAATCCGCCAACAATATCTTGAAATTAAACGGCAGTACCCCAATGCAATTCTCTTCTTCCGTCTGGGAGATTTCTACGAAACTTTTGACCAGGATGCTGAAACCGCTGCACGTGAACTGGACATTGTTCTCACTTCCCGTCCCATTGGCAAAGGATTGCGCGCTCCATTGGCTGGTATTCCTTACCACGCCGTAGAGAACTACCTTGCCCGATTAATCGAGAAAGGTTACCATGTCGCCATTTGCGAACAGGTGGGGAACCAGCCTGCCAAGGGAATATTTCCACGTCGGGTTGTGCGTGTGGTCACTCCAGGGACGATCGTTGAGCCCGGCCTCCTTCCAGGTGATGCGAATAATTACCTAGCTTCCATCGTAATCGACGATGCGCGGGCAGGGGTCGCCTATGTAGACATCACCACCGGGGAATTCGCAGTTACTGAACTCGACATGTCTATAGACTCCGCTCCGGGTGCCAACGAGCAGGCCTGGGGACCAATCCGGGCAGAATTAACGCGTCTCAATCCCGCAGAAATAATCTACCCCGACAATCTCATTATTCCGAACGGTATATCCGGTCACCTGACAGCCTGGCCCGCATGGCGGTTTGATCCCGGAAAAAGCAAAGAGGCATTACTCGCTCATTTTGAGGCTTCCACCCTGGATGGTTTTGGATTAAAGAATCTTCCTGTGGCTATCCGCGCTGCAGGCGGAATTATCCAGTACTTAAAAGATACTGAAGGTGCAGCCCTACCGCTTCTGACTGGTTTACGAGTTTACAGCCTGGGCGAATTCATGACACTCGACGCTGCGACCCGTCGAAACCTTGAATTGATCGAAACTTTGCGTGGAGAGACAAAAGGGTCTCTGCTGGGAGTACTCGACCAAACAGTTTCGCCCATGGGTAAACGGTTGATGGGCCAATGGGTCAGCCAACCGCTTCTTGACATGAGCCGTATCCTATCTCGCCAGGAAGGTGTTGAGTTCTTTTTTACTCGTTCGCTACTGCGTGCTGAATTACGGTCCGCCCTTAAACCATTGCCCGACCTAGAACGCCTGGTCAACCGTATTCTTTCCGGCCACGCCCAACCACGCGATCTGGTGACATTGCAAGTTACACTGGCTTGCTTGCCGGCAATCATTCGGCTATTTACTCCCGAAACAACGTCTTTATCATTACCATTAGATTTATTAAATCCATGCACAGACGAATATTCACTGCTTCAATCAGCCGTAGCCGATGATCCACCCGCAACCCTTCAAAATGTTGGCGTCATTCGTCCTGGCTATTCGCCGGAACTGGATGGTGTTGTCGAAGCCTCCCGCCATGCGCGCGAGTGGATCAATAACCTGGAAGCAATCGAACGAAAGCGAACCGGGATCAAGACCCTTAAGGTGGGGTACAACAAGGTCTTCGGATATTTTATAGAAATCTCTCAAGGACAGGCTGCCAATGCGCCATCCGAGTACATTCGTAAACAGACTCTTGTTAATGCAGAACGCTTTATAACTCCTGAAATGAAAGAGTATGAAACGCTCGTACTTAACGCCGAAGAACGCATCAGGGAGATAGAGTTGCGCCTTTTCCGAGAAATCTGTTCGACTTTAGCTAAGTCTGCGAGCCGGTTGCTGGAGGACGCACGATCTCTGGCTGAATTGGACGTTTATTCGGCTCTGGCTGAGTCTGCTGCCCTGGGCGGTTACATTCGCCCAGAGATTCGGGAGGATGATGTGCTTGAAATACACGGAGGCCGTCATCCGGTGGTTGAAACGAGCCTGCACGGCGAACGCTATGTTCCTAATGATGTGATTTTCGAAACAGGTGAGATCGTCCGGATTATTACCGGTCCGAATATGTCTGGAAAATCAACGTATTTACGGCAAACTGCGTTAATCGTGCTCATGGCGCAAATGGGATCTTTCGTACCAGCTTCTTCCGCAAAGGTCGGACTAGTTGATCGTATATTCACTCGAATCGGAGCCCAGGATGAAATCCGTGCGGGGCAATCCACCTTTATGGTAGAAATGATTGAAGCAGCCAATATTCTGCATCATGCCACACCTAGGTCGTTGCTCATTTTGGATGAAATCGGACGGGGAACCAGCACATATGATGGTGTCTCCATTGCTTGGGCAGTAGTCGAATATATTCATAATCACCCCTCGCTTCGTGCTAAAACACTTTTTGCCACCCATTATCATGAATTGACTCAACTTGCTGAACTGTTGCCGGGCGTTCACAATTACAACGTCGCTGTTACTGAGGCTGACGGAACAGTGGTGTTCCTTCATCAAATTATTCCTGGGGGTGCAGATCGTTCTTACGGTATTCACGTGGCGCAATTAGCCGGTCTTCCCCGACCTGTAATTCAACGCGCTACTGAGATTATGGCGGAACTGGAAAAGTCGTCTGGACAAGCAATTCGAATTAACCCTCATGCGGCGCAACAAGCGGCACTTTTCCCAGAAACTAATCCTCTTATAGAAGAACTCAATGGCTTAGATGTAAATTCCCTTGCGCCAATAGAGGCTCTCAATAAACTATTTGAATGGCAGAGGCGCTATTTAGGTAAAAAAGAAAATTAATATTTCGTTGAATATAAAAATATCGTTCCCCCTCACTGCTAAAAACCCTTTCACCTTTTAGATAACAATCACGGCATCCCCCTATGGGGACGCCGTGATAGATTCAAAACTTTTAGCTGCTCGTGTTATTTCAATGCAGGGACTGAAGCTTTTGAACGGGCAATGGCCCACCCGACTGCAGCAATAAAAAGAAGAGCAATCACCCAAACGATCACCACGGTTACGCCTTTCCCACCTGCGTATTTT
>JBGOZL010000324.1:0-3750 GCA_041480185.1 Anaerolineae bacterium | reverse complement strand
GTTTTGGGGAGGAAATTTTTATCAACGCCCTACGAACAACAATAAACTAAGGACCGTTATCTACATTACGGGAACCGTGTTTGACGGTTTACCAGAAAAACAGGTATAATTCGTCGGCTAAATCTTTGGAGGCTGACAAATGCAAAACTTTTTGGACGGTTCTTTGATTTTAACATCAATTGCCTTGGTTATTAGTATCATCCTGCAAAGTAAAGGTGCTGGCTTAGGCAATATGACTGGCGCGGATATGGGGAGCGTTTTTACCGCAAGGCGTGGTATTGAGAAGACTCTCTTTTGGGTTACGATCATTTTTAGCGTACTATTCTTTATCCTCGCCATCACTTCTGTGATCATCGCTGCACGACAATAACTATTTCTAATAAGGAAGGCCATCGCTGGAATGTTATTTTCGCCTGCGAGCGGCCTTTCTTTATTTCAATATGAAAAAGCTGCGCTGGCAAATCCTGGTGGTTGTGCTAACACTGATCGTGGTGGCGGTTCTGTTGTTAACCCAACAACCAGCACTTAACCCGATCCAACCTGAGCCAGCTAGTGGGGGAATATACACCGAAGCGTTAGTCGGCTCATTTGGGCGACTGAACCCGCTGCTTGACCTGAATAATCCTGCCGATCGTGACGTGGACCGGCTACTTTTCAGTAGCTTGATCAAGTTCGATTCGAGAGGAGTCCCGCAACCTGATCTTGCGGAGTCCTGGGGCGTCACTCCCGACGGGACGGTCTACAACGTCACACTCCGTAGCAATGTTGTCTGGCAGGATGGTACACCCGTCACCAGCGACGATGTGTTGTTTACAATCAGCCTGTTACGAAGTGAAAATTCAGCAATTTCTGCGGATGTCCGCTCCATGTGGGACCAGGTCCAAATCACTCGTCTAAATGATATTAATATCAAATTTACTTTACCGGAACCATTTGTTCCATTTCTGGACTATCTGACTTTTGGGATTTTGCCTCAACACCTGCTTGCATCGCTCACTGCGAATCAACTATCCAGTTCTGATTTTAATCTGGCTCCTGTGGGGAGCGGCCCCTATAAATTTGACCACCTGACCGTTGACAACGGAAAAATTTCTGGTGTGGTACTTACCGTCTCAGATAAATACTATGGCCAAATTCCATTTGTGGAAAAAATTGTTTTTCGATATTATCCCACAGCAGATTTGGCTCTTGCGGCTTACAAGGCAGGAGAAGTCCTCGGTATGAGTCAGATTCCATCTGATGTTTTTACTTCTGCCTGTTCTGACCCAAACCTCTCCTGCTATTCCAGTAGGATTCCGCGCTTGTCCATGGTTTTATTCAACCTGGGCAATAATGATGTCCAATTTTTCCAGGATAAAAATATCCGCCGCGCATTAATGGCCGGTCTAAACCGCCAATGGATGGTCGATAATTTGCTGCTGGGTCAAGGGGTCGTTGCTGATAGCCCACTGCTGCCTCTTACCTGGGCTTATTATAATGGGGTCGAACACATTGGGTTTGATCCTGAGAACGCAGTAAATGAACTCAAAACTGCCGGTTACGTGCTCCCACGCGACGGAACAGTTCGAGCCAAGGATGCCGTTTCAATTTCATTTACTATGGTTTACCCGGATGATGCAACTCACTCTCAACTGGCTCAAACCATACAGCAAAATTGGGCGGCGATTGGTGTGGAAGTGAAACTTCAGGCAGTTTCGTATGAATCGTTATTTGCTGATTTCCTGTCTCCACGAACATATCAGGCTGCCTTGGTGGACCTGGACCTAAGCCGTTCCTACGATCCGGATCCTTATCCCTTCTGGCATCAGGCTGAAATAACAAGTGGACAGAACTATTCCCAGTGGGATAATCGTACCGCCAGCGAATACCTGGAACAAGCTCGCGTCGTCGCCGATATGGGTATTCGCGCCCGCCTGTACCGAAACTTCCAGGTGGTTTTCGCCCGCGAACTCCCGGCCCTACCACTTTATTATCCGATATACACCTATGGCGTGGACCAGCGCGTACAGGGGGCGCAGGCGGTTCCTCTATTTGAACCGGCAGATCGTTTCAACGGAATCTCATCCTGGTACCTGATCACCCGGCGGGCTCTCGAACAAACAGTGCAACCGACCACTGGGCCATAATAAGTTTCCGAGGAATCCAGGGATTTTCCCCTGCCTATTTCATAGAATTCATATACTGGGAGTTATCGATGGCAGATCAACTGCAAAATGCGCTGCAATACGCTCGCAAAAATAATGAAAAATTCCTGAGTACCTTCAAGGAAATACTGACAATCCCCTCCGTATCGACGGATCCGGCACATGCCTCAGATATTCGCAAGGCGGCAGATTGGCTCGCCATACAGTTGCGCGGCCTCGGCATGCAGAAGGTGAAAATATTCACAACCGCCAAGCATCCCGTTGTATATGGCGAATGGCTGGGTGCGGGAAATGCACCAGTAGTGCTTATTTATGGACATTATGATGTCCAGCCGCCGGACCCCCTCGACCTCTGGACGTCCGGTCCCTTTGACCCGGAAGTGCGCGGGGAAAATATTTTTGCGCGCGGCGCCTCGGATATGAAGGGACAGATTTTGGTAATCCTTAATGCAGTCGAATCGCTCGTCAAGACTGGCGGCGTACCTGTGAATGTCAAATGGTTATTTGAAGGCGAGGAGGAAATTGGCTCTCCCAACCTGCCGTCCTTTATTACAGATCATAAGGATTTGCTAACTTCGGATTTTGCGCTTAACCCAGATTCAGGGATGATCGGAAAGGATTACCCGACCCTGACCTATGCTTTGCGTGGCCTGGCTTATTTTGAATTGCGCGTCTTTGGTCCGGTTCAGGACCTGCATTCTGGGATTTATGGCGGAGTTATCCACAACCCGGCCATCGCTCTCGCTGAATTAATTTCCGGGATGCACGATGCCAAAGGGCGGATCACTCTGCCGGGTTTTTATAATCGTGTTCAAAAATTGAGTAAGGAAGACCGCGAGGAATTGGCGCGTCTCCCGATCGATGAAAGACATTTCCTTGAAATTACTGGCGCCCCTGCGTTATATGGAGAGGCCGGATTTACAGCCAATGAACGTACCGGGGCACGGCCTACCCTGGATGTAAATGGATTGCTCTCCGGGTTCGTTGGAGAAGGGTCGAAGACGGTCATCCCCGCCTGGGCTATGGCAAAAATATCCATGCGTTTGGTTCCCGATCAGGACCCGAAGGAAGTCCATCTACAGCTCCTCCAATACTTGGAAGAGCATGCCCCCAATGATATCCGCTGGGAATTGGCTGTCATGGCAGGCGGTCCCGCATCCATATCAGACCGGAATACCATTGGCGTTCGGGCGATGGGCAAAGCCTTGGAAACAGTATGGGGCACCCGTCCATATTTCCGGCGGGAAGGCGGGTCCATCCCCGTTGTAAAAGACATGCAGAGTCTTCTGGGTATCGAATCGGTGGTTTCAGGTTTTGGGCTGCCGGATGATAACGTCCATGCACCCAATGAAAAAATGCACCTTCCTACCTGGTATCGGGGCATCGAGGCAGGCATCCATTTCTTCATGAATTTACATCCTTAATATTTTCGGTTGGCGGGATTTAACACATTCCCCGAGCTTTTTGGAGATTATCGGTATGGAAGACAAATTAGTTACATATGGTGGACAGGCCGTCATCGAGGGTGTGATGATGCGCGGGCGGAAAACCTATGCTGTTGCCATGCGTGCTCCAAATGGGACAATCTCAACAAAGGTCGAACTAC
>JBGOZL010000323.1:0-3758 GCA_041480185.1 Anaerolineae bacterium | reverse complement strand
AACGCCGACAGACTGCTGGCAATCACAACTCGCTTAATGCCGAGTGTGCCAGCGGCTTGCAACACATTAAAGGTTGAAATAACATTGGTTTTAAACACAATCTCTGGTGAATGTCTACGCGGGGCTGGAATCGCAGCCAGATGAACAAACGCATCAACGCCAGTTGCAACCCCATAAACTTGCCCAAGATCAGTTAGATCCGCCTGCACACTACGCATGGTAGGTTTTGCAGGTGATGGTTTCAAATCTGCGCTAATCACGCGATAACCATGCAGTTGCAGATCTTCCACCACGGCCTGTCCAAGCATGCCGCTTCCCCCGGTGACCAAGATAATTTCAGACTTGTCGTTGCTAATAACCATGGACACTGCCATCTTCTCGGCGGGGTATCGGTAAATAATGCCGTTGGTACGGATATTTGGCCGCGAGGGCTTCATCGAGATCAACGCCGAGACCCGGAACGTCATGTAATTTCAAATAACCATTCTCAAAATACGGACCACCGCTAATGATGTCTTTTACTAGATCAGGGTGGTTAACCCATTCTTGAATACCAAAATTCTGGATCGCCAGATCAATATGGACAGAAGCTGCATCACCCACCGGCCCAATATCGCCAGGACCATGAAAAGCTGTCAGAACTTCAAATGGTTCAGCAATCGCCGCCAATTTCTTGGCCGGCGTGATGCCACCGATATGAATGGGCGAGCAGCGCATATAATCAATCAAACGGTTGATCACCATCGGCAAAATCTGATCTGCACTACTGATCGTTTCACCGATTGCCAGCGGTGTTGTGCTTGCAGCACGGACGAGTTCCATCGCTGAGGCATGTTCTGGCCCGATTGGATCTTCTAAAAACATCAGTTTGAATGGTTCAAGCTCTTTGGCCAGTTGTGCTGCTTCAATCGGGGTAAGACGGCCGTGGGCGTCATGCAAAAGTTGGACATTCCATCCAGCCCTCTGCCGCACAACCTTAAAGATATTAGCCACCGAACGCAGATATGGATAGGGTTCCCATATTCCTTCGTAAGGTAGCCGATTTTGTTGAGCTTCCTCTTGTTTGGGGTCATCCACAGCCACGCCATAGCCGCCAGTTTGTCCCTCGACTGTTGCCTGGCATCTGACAACCCGATACCCTTTCTCTACCGCTGCAATGACTTTTTCGGCAGTATCTTCTGGCGAATTTCCGGAAGCATGATAATACGTTAAAGCACCATTACGCGTCGGACCTCCCAACAAAGAGTAAACCGGCAAGCCCGCGATTTTGCCTTTGATATCCCAAAGGGCCATATCCACAGCAGAAATTGCAGCCATTTCAATCGGACCGCCTCGCCAATAGGCACCCTTATACAGCAGCTTCCAAATATCTTCAATCGCACCTGGATCACGGCCAATCAGCATGGGAGCAATATGTTCTTTGAGAAGTGTAGCTACAGCCAGTTCTCGGCCGTTTTTCGTGCCTTCACCAATCCCATAAACGCCCTCATCCGTCACAATCTTAAGAAAAACAAAAGACTGCTGTACAGGGCAGGTGACAATTACCCTTACGTCAATAATTTTCATTTATCGTTCCTGTTCAGAGTTGATTCCAGTAATTTGGCATAATTCATTTGTATACAAGATACTTGAACGGTATAAAGTTTTGTTTTCGTTATTTTCTGACTTTAGGTCTTGATGATCATAAATGAATTGATCCTTAGCTTGAGTACTTTTCCTCCCTACTCCCATTTCCCAGCATTAATCGATGGAGGAAGATGGGCTTAAGAAGGAAAAGGGATAATGCTAATATCAGCATAACTATAACTTCAACGAAAATGCCAGTATGAATCCTTCAAGCTAATGGCGTCTTTGCCTTAAACAACCTGGATATTTCTATGATTTGACCGAACCTGTCAGGCCAGCCACGTAATAGCGTTGTAATAAGAAGAAAACGATAATGACCGGTATTACGACAAATAAAGAGCCGGACATCCGCACATTCCATTGAATCAATCGTTCCAAATCGAGTTGGCGTAACATAAGTGGCAGTGTCTGCCATTCAGGTTTGGTTAAGACAATATTAGGCCATGCAAATGCATTCCATGAGCTCAGGAATGTCGTAATTCCAATGGTCGCAATCGCTGGGAAGGCTAGTGGCAGGTATATACTCCTGTAAATACGTAATTCTGAGGCACCATCAACCTGAGCTGAATCATGCAAATCATGAGGAAGCGACTTAAAATAATTGCGGAACAAGAACATCGCGAAAGGAGCGCTACCATTAATTATTGGAAGCGCCGTGCCAAGATAAGTTAGCCAATAGGGTGAATCTGGGCCAATCATGGGAACTTGTAACCTGAGCAGGATATACAATGGCACCAAAACAGTCACTCCTGGCACAAGCAACATCGATAAAAAGAAGCCCAACAAAAGGTTACTACCCTTGAATGGCAATACCGCAAACCCATATCCGGCCGAAGAGCATATGAAAATGGTGCCAATAATGACAATTGCGGTGAGAAACAGGCTGTTACGAAAGTGTAGAAAAAAATCGAGTTTCTGCCATGTGTCAATCAAAGTTGTGAAACTGGGATTTTGAGGTATCAAAGAACTGCTAGTCATGACCTCGATTCGATCTTTCATCGTGGCGGATACCATCCACAAAAAAGGATAAACACTCAGAATCGTATAGGTAATAAGAAACAAAACACCTAGTAGCTTACCAACACTAAATGAGTAGCGAAGCCTCGAATTAACGGTTTTCATTCGGATGCTCCCCGATTCCTTCGATTGAAGTACAGCGATAGCACTGATAAGCTCACACCCAGGATAAATAAAGACCAGCCCAATGCGCTGGCACGCCCAAGATCCGGTACACCCCAGCCGCCAAAAGCCTCCACAAATACGAGCAGGCCTACAACATTGGTATGTTCCGTCGGTCCACCAGAGGTCATCAATAATGGCAATTCAAAACCTGATAAAGCGCTGCTTAGATTAAGAATGACAACAATAATCGTAATCGGGACTAACATTGGCCAAACAACATAACGAAGCCGCTGCGAGGAGCTGGCACCATCAATTTCGGCAGCTTCTAATATTTCTTTTGGGATTGTCTGCAGTCCAGCCAGGTAAAGGATCATGGCAAACGGCACGCCACTCCATATTGAAACCCCGATCAGCGCCCCCAGAGCCGTATGGATATCACCAAGCCATCCTTCTTTAACGACCCAAGCAGCCAACCCGACTTTCTCCAGCATCAGATTCAATACGCCGGCTGGCTGGTAAATCAGCTTCCACACATAGTATGTGGCAATGCCTGCGGTGGCCATTGGTAAGAGCAACAGTGTTCGAATAAGCTTGCTGCCCAATTTTGCATTGTTCAGCGCGAAAGCTAAAGGAAGAGCAAGCGCAATAACCCCGACGGTGCCAAAAATCATAAAGTAAAAATTATTGCCGAGCGCATTGATAAAACTATCAAAATTAGGTAAACCAGGCGTCAAAAATTTCTCGAAATTTTGCAACCCAACAAAGCGACAGGTGGGAAGCTCACAAAAATATTTCGGAAAGATCGTGAATTTTCCAAATCCGTTCCATTTATGAAACGCAAGCGCAATGGAGAAAACCACCGTATAAAGGCCGACGAATAGCCATAAAAGGACAGCCGGTAAAACATACCAGAATCCTTTGATATTTCTAAACACATTCCGAACCTTGATTGGTGTTTTCATAAATGGTCGTTTTGAATCAGCTGATACAACAGAAACTGGCTTGTCTTT
>JBGOZL010000322.1:0-3777 GCA_041480185.1 Anaerolineae bacterium | reverse complement strand
TCGGTGGGGGTGCGCCCATAACGGGCGATGCGGGCGATGATTTGCTCCCAAAGTTCGGGATGGAATTCGAGCTGTACACCGACGGAATCAGCAACCGCCTGCCTGGTTGGATCGTCGACAGTTGGCCCAAGACCGCCGGTGGTGATGACAATATCAGCCCTTTCCAATGCCAGGCGAACGGTCTCTGAAATACGCACTGCATTGTCGCCAATCGTTTGGGTCCGGAATAGGTCTATGCCCAGACTGCGCAGTATTCGCGCAAGGGTGCGGGTGTTTGTGTCGGCGGTCTCGCCGAGCAGGAGTTCGGTGCCAATGGCGATTATCTCTGCGGAGGGCATGGTTGGATGGATTATACAACAGGGATAGTTACTGTCGTCACTGTTGGCTGGTTATTAGCGGGAAAGGTTTAGCACTGAAAGCAGCGCCTGGCGGGGTATGTAAATTGTTTTGTCAGGCATCTGCACTGACACCTGCTGTATGGCTGCCAGGACCTGGTTCGTCAGTGTATATGCTTCCGTTGAATTATCCACAGGACCGAGCAGGGGAATCCCGGCATTCAGGAGGACTGGGCTTGCAACAGCTGCCTCATCGCTGCAGGTTGGACCAATTACAGCGGACAGGTTCGAATTTGTGACAAATTCGGTGGCTGCCATCTGCGCACTCTCTGCTGTGCAGTCCGTTCCATAGGTGATTAATTGGAGGGGGTGCCCAAGAAATTTTCCTTTATCTGCGATCGCTTTTTTTACACTTTGAAGCGAAGCGGTCGCAAGGGGTCTTTGTTCGCCGCTGGTTGCTAGGATGGCGCCGATAACAACCGGGCTGCCGGGAGGAATTTCCAGGCAGCCCAGCGGGTCGGTGCAATCATAAGGCGCTGCACCGCAAGAGGCCAATAACAGGCAAATGGTCACCAATGCAGAAGACAGGATCTGAAGCGATTTCATTTTTTAGTGAGGGAAGGTATTTTCCAACCATATCCACGGGTTGACCTGGATGCCGTTTACAAACAGGTCCCAATGTACGTGCGGACCGGTGACGCGCCCGGTCGCGCCGATCTTTCCGATCCTTTCGCCAGCAGTGACGTGGTCCCCGACGGATACATAAATTTCGGCCTGGTGATAAAGCCCGCTATAGACTCCCTGGCCGTGGTCAATAATGGTGGCATTGCCGCGCACGGTCTTGAGACCGGTAAACACGACCACTCCGTCAGCTGGAGCATATACATCTAACGGATGGGCCTTGGAACAGACCCCAAAGTCGATCCCGCTGTGGAATCCGGATAGTACTCCGCCGTTATAGGTTCGGCGATTTCCATAATTCGAGCGCATGCAGTATTGTCTGTCGACAGGTAGCTGGAACATTCCCTGCCAATATTTATCAGTTGTGACCGCTGTGACCATTGAGAGTAGCCAGGCGTCCTCCGGGTCTGTCACCGCTGGGTCTATGGTGGCTGGGTCGACCCCATTGATGGTTTCGGTCAGAAAATTCCCCGAATTGATCAGCACCATTTGTTCGAAGGATTGCATCGAGCCGTCTGGAAGGGTCAAGTCTATTCGCAGCGGGTATAGGCCCGGTTCCGTCATGGCATGGATGCCTTGAAGGGCTACCTGGGATCCATCTGCTTGGGTAAAGAAATGCAGAGTATGGTCAACCAGTAGACCACTCAACGTGACCGGCTGGGTTGCCATCACTTTGACCTGGACAGTTGCCCCTTGGACGATCGGCAAGGGGTCCACCACAGCGGAGGTGAGCACTGCAGGAATCCCGGATGGCTCAGCGCTGGATGAACCCGAAGGAAGATAGAGCAAATCGCCCGGTACACTGTCCTGTGGTTCGGAAAGATTGTTAAGTTGAGTGATCGTCCACGGATCGCTGTTCTGCCTGACGGACAACTCCAGGAGTGTTTCACCTATTGCAAGCGTAGTCCGGGCAGTCAAAGCAGGTTGCTGACCCTGTTGCAGCAGGACGAGGTTGTAACCGGCGTACAGTTCTTCGGGGCTGACAATGTGATTGAGTTTAATAAGAAGCACCGGGTCAACGCGGTATTGGCGGCTCAGGCTGCGCAGGCTTTCCCCAAATGGGACCGGTTGTGTGATCAACGTTCCACTCAGGCCGGTTAGACCGGGAATGATAAGCTGGTCGCCAGGGAAAATGTCCTGGCTGACCAGCTTATTGGTGGAGATGATGTCGGTCACTGTAACGTT
This sequence comes from Anaerolineae bacterium, assembly GCA_041480185.1. Lineage (GTDB taxonomy): Bacteria > Chloroflexota > Anaerolineae > Anaerolineales > Villigracilaceae > UBA877. The sequence continues at coordinate 1,576 of JBGOZL010000322.1, read as the reverse complement.
GAAGCGGTGGGCTATGTCATACAGCGTATCCCCGGAAACTACGACATAAACCGGACCGGTGGGGGGAGTAGCTGTTTGGGCAGATACGGGAGTTGCTGAAAAAATGATAACGATGGCTGCCAGGCAGGCGACAATTCGTTTATGCATTTTGGAACTCAAGGTGGTCGCCGATTTTAAATTCTCCCAGCCGGTCCGGGTGGATTTCGAGGATGTACCTGGCAGGTTGGCGTGGTGCGTAGGCAGGTCGCCAGCTTCGTGCCAGGACGGTATCCACGACCACCTTTTCCGAATTGATCCATATGACTGCCAGGTCCATAAAAACGAACAGCATGTGGATGGCCGTATCAATCCGGCTCTCGCGCGATTCGACGAGCAGCAGGCCCTGCTCCGGTGCAAGGCTGGAACGGAACATCAGGCCGCGCAAGCGGCCTAAGAAACTGTCACAATAAAGGGCATGTAATGGAGTGGGGAGCGGCTGGTTGATATTTACGAGGTGGATTGTATTCATAAAAATATGAAAACGGGGCTTTACGTATGAATCTTTTATGAGCTAAAGCGGATCGGCTGACTGCTGATACAGCCAACCGGTCCTGAACCAAAACCACCCGTGGGCGGGTGACTCTGATCTAGACCCATTATACATCTGCCCTGGGATTCCATCTCGGGGCATTTTTGTCCCGGAAAGGCTGTCCTATGTTAGACCTTACCACCAATCCCTCAGGCAGTACAAAGGCCGCAGACACATTTCTTGCCAGCCTTACAACTCCAGCTAGTCGGCACACACAGTGGCAAGCTCTTGCAGTAATTGCAAGGATTTGCGGCTTCAGCCTTGAAGACATGCCTTGGGCTCAACTGCACTATGAGCATACCCAATATGTCCGGGTAGAACTGGCACAAAAATATGCTCCTGCCACAGCCAACCGTTTCTTGTCTGCCATGCGGAGAGTGCTTAAAGAATGCTGGCGACTTGGGTACATGACAGTTGAGGATTTTGAAAGAGCATGTGATATCGCTCCAATTATCGGCGAAACTGTTCCTGCTGGTAGAGGGCTGGACAGTCATGAAATTCTTTTGCTTATGGATGCATGTCACCGCGATATCACTCCTGCCGGAGCGAGGGACGCAGCCGTCATCGGCATTCTGTACATGTGCGGACTCTCCGACTGGCAAGTTGCCGGTACGAGGCTCTTTTCGCATGGCTTGCTTGTTGATCGGTTCGGCCGCCGTGACCAACGTGCGCCGCATCCAGCATTCCCTGACAACAGAAAGCCAATCAGATCAGCAGGAAGAAACTTTTCTTGTTATGGTGAAAGCCTTCTTGTTGAGCTGGATCAGCCTATTCCAACCTCCGAAGCTTTGTCTGGGTTGTTAAAGTACCAATTTTTGCAGAGGAGTCATGATTCAATAAGAATATTAACATCACATGTCACTTTGCATGATATATAAAGTCAGTATATGACCAAATTCCCTTGAATACAATCACCTTCTTTTTCGCCGTTACAGTCACAAAAATCCATAAAGAAAGGGGTTGTAAAAAGAGAGAGTTCCAATCAATATTGTAGTTGCCACAACAATA
>JBGOZL010000321.1:0-3786 GCA_041480185.1 Anaerolineae bacterium | reverse complement strand
GGGGGATTCCTCGATGATTTTTTGCCGTCGCCGTTGGATGGAACATTCGCGTTCTCCCAGGCACAGGATCCGCCCGAATCCATCCCCTATGATCTGGATTTCGATATGCCTGGCTTGCGGCACCAGCGGTTCGAAATATACGGTCCCATCGCCGAAGGCGGCCTGGGCCTCCTGCCTGGCTGCTGCAACCATCTGCTCCACTTCACTGCGTCTGCGCGCCAACCGGATGCCGCGACCACCACCGCCGGCAACGGCTTTGATCAGGACCGGGTATTTGATCTGCTCGAGCAGGCTTTCCGGGATTTCGTCAGCGACCGGTTCATCCGGCCCGGGCAGAACTGGCAGGTTTGCCTCGCGCGCCACGCGCCGGGCAACCAGTTTATCCCCCGTGGAAGAAATTGTCTCAGGAAGTGGTCCGATGAAGATCAGACCAGCGTCTTCAACGGCTTGGGCGAACGTCGCATTCTCGGACAAGAATCCATAACCCGGATGGATCGCCTCTGCCCCCGACTCTTTTGCCGCGGCAAGTATTCGCTCGATATTCAGGTAACTTTCTGCAGCAGGTGTCGGGCCAATGAATACGGATTCATCTGCATAACGGGTATGTAAAGCTTGCGCATCCGCCTCCGAATAAACCGCCACGCTTGGAAAGCCCAATTCGCGGCAGGCGCGCAGAATGCGCACAGCAATTTCACCCCGGTTGGCAACTAATACTTTCATATTTACGCTACCTAAAGCGGGATATTCCCGTGTTTTCGTCTGGGCGTATCCTGGCGTTTTTCACGCAGGCTTTCCAGTGCCGCGATTAATCGCAGCCGGCTTTCTGCCGGTGGGATGATATCGTCGAGGTAGCCGCGCGAGGCAGCCAGGTATGGATTGGAAATTTCCTCGCGGTACTTGCGCATGTACTCGTCCGTGACAGAGGCTGGGTCGCTGGCAGCGTTTATCTCTTTGCGGAATACGATTTTTACCGCGCCATCCGGTCCCATGACAGCGATCTCGGCTTGGGGCCAGGCCAGGTTATAGTCACAGCCCAGGTGTTTCGAACTCATCACGATGTAAGCCCCCCCGTACGCTTTTCTTAAGATGATGGCAATTTTTGGGACGGTAGCCTCCGAATAGGCGTAGATCATTTTTGCCCCATGCCGGATGATGCCGTCATGTTCCTGTTCGCTGCCGGGTAGGAATCCCGGAGTGTCCACCAGGGTTACCAGTGGAAAGTGGAACGCGTCGCAAAAACGGATGAATCGCGCGGCTTTGTCGGACGCATTGATATCCAGCACGCCCGCCAGGTACCCGGGCTGGTTTGCCACGATTCCCACCGGGTAACCATCCAGGCGGGCAAATCCCACCAGGATGTTTTCAGCATACTCCGGTTGGATTTCCAGGAATTCGCCGCCATCCACAATCGCCGAAATGACCGCGTGCATATCGTAGGGGCGCTGCGGATCAAGCGGGACAATTTGTTCTAGGTCCGGGAGGAGCCGGCGCGGGTCGTCCGACGGCGGCAGGTAGGGTGGAGGTGTCATGTTGTTGGAAGGAAGATAGGACAGCAGCCAGCGCAGTTGCCCGAGCAGTGACTCCTCATCAGAGGCAGTGATGTGGGCTACACCGCTTTTCTTCCCGTGGACTTCCGCGCCACCGAGCGAGTCAAAGTCAACCTCCTCGTGGGTCACGGCTTTCACCACTTCGGGGCCGGTGATGAACATATAGGCGTTCTGGTTGACCATCAGGATGAAATCGTTTATCCCCGGCGAATATACTGCCCCGCCCGCGCAGGGTCCCATGATGACGGATATCTGAGGGATGACCCCCGAAGCGCGCGTATTGCGGAAGAAAATTTCACCATAAGATGCCAGCGAGTCCACGCCTTCCTGGATGCGCGCCCCACCCGAGTCGTTTAGACCGATGACCGGCGCGCCATTTTGATACGCCAGATCCATCAATTGGGCAATTTTCCGTCCGTGGGCTTCGCCCAGCGAACCGCCCAAAATGGTGAAATCCTGGGCGAACACATAGACGACCCGCCCATCCACTTTGCCCCATCCGGTCACCACGCCATCGGTGGCCGGATGGCTGCTTTCCATGCCAAAACCGGTGGCGCGATGGGAAACGAACAATCCGGTTTCGGTAAATGTGCCGGGGTCCAGGAACATTTCGATCCGTTCTCGTGCCGTTTTCTTACCTTTGGCGTGCTGTTTTTCGATTTGGGACATGCCGCCGCCTAAAATCGCAGCGGAGCGAAGTTCATCTAGTTTCGCCTCAAATTCATTTTTCATGGTTTTTCCTTGAGCTATTTTTAGAGACAGGCAAGCGCTCCCCTGAAGCCATCCGCGGGGATGAACAAAGCCAATCGCTTGTTTTCGATCATCACATCTTGCCCACTACCATTAGAGCCGTGTTTACGAAACTCCGCAAAAACATCTCTCGAGGGGCGGGAAAAACCAGTCCCGTACGCTTTCAGGATGGCTTCTTTGGATGTCCATAGGTTATAGAAGCATTCCAGTTTCTCGCCTGCTGCCAATGTCTTAAATTCAACAAGTTCATCCGGTGATAGGAAAATGGATGCAGTCGCGTCCAGGTCGCTTACCTGATGGAATTCTTCGATATCCACGCCGACTTCATATCCATTGGCGATGGCAAAGACTGCCAGGCCTCCTGAATGAGAAACATTGAACGAAATTCCAACCCCCGGGTCATCTGCCAGTTCCGGTTTCCCATGAAGTCCATACGAGAAAACCAATTCTTCCGGGTTGCACGACCGGTAACGTCCCAACAGGGTGCGCAGGATCCCGCGCGCCACGGCAAACCGGTCCGCGCTTTGCGGGTAGCGGTAGCGTTCAACCCGCAGTTTTTCATCATTTGAAAGGATGCTGAGGAAGGTCCCCGGGTCTTCTTCATCCAGCCAGACCAGCCACAGATCGCAACTGCCGCTGGCTGGGCTTGGATTTTCTGGGAGATCTCTCCAATGCTTGATCTCCATTAAATTATTGGCTCCACAGGGTAATATTGTTCGAGTTCAGCTGGGATCTGTAACCCCTGTAGTTTCAGGGCTTGCAGCCTGTAATGACAGGCCGCGCCAGTCAGGATTTGAAGTGCCACATCTGCCACGCGACGGTTTTTTGGTTCGGCGAGATACGTGCCGCGCACCCAGTCGTTAAAACTACCCATGGATGGGCCGCACCAGATCTGGTAGTCCATCTCGCGCCCTTTTTCGCCGCTGCTGGACCAGCGCGAGGCCAGTCCCAGGTACCAGCGGAAAACCAATGCCATCTTGCGCTTCGGGTTATTCCGGGCACGTTCGATTTGGGCGGGATCGCGTTCGGTAAAGAATTTGACCGTATCCTCCCAGATGGATTCGATATCCCGTTTGAAAATCTGCTTTTCCAATTTTTCGAGTTCTTCAGCCGGAATTTGTTCTATTGACTCGTAGTGCGAATAAAGGTCGTAAAGTTTTTGAGCACGCATTGGGAACAGCGTGCCGCGTTTCAACACCTGGACCTTTACTCCCATTTCGAACATATCCGCCGAGGGAGCCATCGCCACGTCGGCCATGCCAGCCTGCGCTAGGGTTTGACGGGTGTGTTCTGAGGCCCCCGCCTCAACGCAGGACTGGTTAACCGAACCGGTGACAATGTAAGCGGCTCCCATCATGAATGCTGCCAGGGCTGAAGCGGGGGTGCTGATGCCTCCGGCCGCCCCGATCCTCACCGGGATCGGGTAATTGTTTTTTGCCTGGAGCTCATCCCGCAACGCCAGCATCGTGGGTAGCAGACACACCAGCGG
>JBGOZL010000320.1:0-3791 GCA_041480185.1 Anaerolineae bacterium | reverse complement strand
CTAGGATGGCGTCTGACATAACATCAGCTACAGTTTGTCGAAGTGGTTTTTCTTCCCTGGCAATGCTGGAAACAAAATCGGAGGTCGAGATAACCCCTGTTGGAACGCCCTTTTCGGTAACGAGCAGACGATTGATGTCCTTTTCGATGAGCACGTGGGCAGCCTCCCCCAGGGGCATGCCTGCTTCGATGGAGTCGATCGGGGAAGACATCAGGTCACCGGCAGTCAGATTGCGCATTGTGGTCAGGCTCTCAGAATCTTCCGAAAGCCATTCTCCGGCAAGAAGGTCGTAGTCGGAGATGATGCCAACCGGGCGGCCATCGCGGTCAGCAACGATCAAGGCATGCACGTGGTGCCGGGTAAGCATGACGGAAACCTGGCCCAGCGTAGCATCCGGGCGGCAGGTAAGCAGACCGGGGTGCATCAGATCGCGGACAAGTTTTTTCATAACCGTCTCCTATACCTCATTGAACTTCGTCCACATCTTTATACCATTTCACGCGGTCGCCTACTCTTGCGCGTAAACGCCAGGCGAGAGATTTGGGTTCTTGATCGATCCGCTCCAATGCTGTTTTAACTTGCGAATCAATAATTTCTTTTTGCTCCCTGGTGAGCTGCCCGTACCCTTGAGCCATTAACCGGACCTTGTCCAGGTTCATGGTCGTGGTGCGCCAAAGTCCCCAGTCAGTGCTGCAGAGTCCTGCTACTCGTTTGATATTGATGGTCTCATGGTCTTGGTCGCCCAGGGGATGTTCGAGCAATAACATGATTGTATCAATAATGTCTTTTTCGTTGATCTGGACAATTTGCATTTTTTCCAAAAGCATCTCTGCAAGCGGGATGCTGGGATGATCGACCTCCAATCTGCCATCCCAACGGATCACATGGCAGAAATCCAGTTTCCCAAAAAATACATCGATGTGAAGGCCCACCTCCGGCTTCTCGAAAATGGAGCGATAGCCTTCCGAAACAATGAAGACCTCTCGGTTTTCGTGATAACCCAGCCCGGCCATCAATACCTGGATTTCCTTGGTTTGCTTTTGGTAGGCGGCAAAATCGATATCAGTGTATGCGCGGCCCATGGCGGCTTGCAGATACCCATATTTCTGGCAGTGCATTTGGAAGGCCAATGATCCGATTACCCGCAGGATGATACCAGCCGCGTCACTGGCTTTAAGGATGCGCTTTAATTCGTTTTCAAACTTATCGCGCTCAGCACGATCTTGTTCGCCCATTCCGATGGGACTGCTTGTCATACCAATCTCCTACGATGAGGCCTCAGCGAACAGCCCTGATCGAATACGAGCGGTTGGCAGTGGGGGAAAAATCCACAACATTATAATAAAAAACGCAAAAACTTGCAAATTTCTTCAGATTCTTTTATAATGCGGCTTACAAAAATTTTAGTATTTATCGACCAATTGCCAAGCGTCATAACAAAATGAGAAAATCTCTCATTCCAGCACAGCGGCGCGAGCGAATCCAGGAGTATCTGGTAACCCACAAAATCGTCCGGATGGATGATTTATATACTCTGCTGGATACTTCAGAAGCGACCGTGCGCCGCGATTTGGAATGGTTGGAACGCGAAGGCATTGTCGAACGCACACATGGTGGGGCGATCCTCAACCAAAGGCTGACCCTGGAGCCTGAGTATTTGCAAAGGGCACAAAAATATCCCGAAGAAAAACGTTTAATCGGTGAGATGGCGGCATCTCTCATAGAGGATAACGATGTGGTATTCATTAACAGTGGCACTACCACTACTCAAGTTATCCGTTATATACGTGGCGATCAGGGGATCACTGTATTTAGCAATAACGTTTATGCGGCTCTCGAAATGGGTGAAGCTGGCTTTAAGCACCACCTGATCGGGGGGGAGTTTCAGCCGCATTCCAATTCCGTGGCAGGTCGTTTTGCCATCGATAATCTGCGCCAGGTCTATGCCGACAAGGTCATCCTGGGGGTGGATGGCGTCAGCATAAAGCATGGCTGCACGGTGCCGTCCAACGCGGAAGCCGAGGTTGTGCGCCAAATGATCGAGCGGACCAGGGGTCAGATCATTATTGTCGCCGATCATAGTAAGTGGGGGGTAGTTTCAAATTATCAAGTTGCCACAATAGATGAAATTGATAAATTTATCACTGATGAGGATATCGACGCTTCTGCCAATGAATCTCTTTTAGCTCATTCAGTGGTAAGCCTGGTTGCCACTTCGAATTCTGTTAACGCCTGATATTGTTTTATAAAGATCGCCAGCTAGAATGGATCGGAGAAAAACTCATGCCCCTCTTTTCAAAGAAACCCAGCAAAAAACCAACCCGCCTTTATTTTGCCACTGATTTGCATGGGTCGGAACGCACCTACCGGAAATTTATCAATGCCGGGAAGTTCTACGATGTTGATATTTTGGTGATGGGCGGGGATATTACCGGTAAATTGCTCATCCCGATTATCAAGGAAAAGAATCAACATTACCGCGCCACCTTGCAGGGGCGTGTCGAGGAAATCACCACTCAACAGGAATTGGATGAGCTTATCACCCGGTTGGGGACTCTGGGTTTTTATCACAAGATCATGGAGGAAGATGAGTTCCATGCCCTTTCGAAAGACGAAAAAGCTGTAAATGAGCTGTTCCATGAAGTCGCCCGTCAGCGGCTGAGTAATTGGGTGGACCTGGCGGAAGAGCGTTTGGCAGGGACAGGGAAAAAATGCTTCGTGACTGGTGGAAACGATGATTCTCCCGAAGTGTTAACTGCTATTAAGCGGGAAGGCACCCATTCATTCTTTGCATGCGAAGGAGAGGTTGTTCCGGTGGATGCTGATCATACAATGGTTTCGGTGGGCTTCAGCACTCTCACGCCATGGAAAACCCCGCGGGAAATTACAGATGAAAAATTGGGCGAAATGATCGAAGAAATGGTAGCTAAAGTGCCGGATCTTACTCACACCATTTTTAATTTTCACGATCCGCCGGTCGATTCGTCCCTGGATACCTGCCCCATGTTGAATTGGGAGAAGGATCCCCCGGAGCCGATCATTCAGGGGGGGCAAACAGTCATGTACGGGGCAGGGAGTAGATCGGTTCGCACTGCGATCGAAAAGTACAAACCAATGTTGGGTTTGCATGGGCACATCCATGAATCTCAGTCTGTGGCAAAAATTGGACGCACAACCTGTATCAACCCGGGTTCGGAATACGGAGAGGGTATCTTGCGCGGTTGTCTGGTAACTTTCGCAGATGGTGTTGTAACCGGTTACCAGATGACGAGTGGTTGAACACTGCGTCTCTCGGAAAGGAGGCGACACTCTTAAAAGGTAAAAACAGGAGTCAGGAATATGGCATTACGTGATGGAGATTCTGAGCTTCCATCACCTGGTCAATTGAATGAACCATCATTCGGTTTCCATCATATCAAAGGAGGAAGCAATGGCTGATACAACGTCTACAAAACCAGAAATCTTTACACGGAAAGCTTCTGGGCTTGTCAGGGTCATGTCTCCCTATTCTGCGTTCGTCTACAACATCCTAACCATGGGCCTGATCTTCCCATGGACCTACCTGTGGGCTCCCGGTTCGCTCCCGGGCGGTCACCTGGTCTGGGGGATTATCCTGGCGATGGTGATCGAAATTCCGATTGCCTTCGTTTATGTTTGGCTATCTACCGCACTGCCACGTTCGGGTGGTGACTACGTATTCCAGAGCCGCGTATTCGGTGGTGGTCTGGCCTTCACCGTGGTGATGTCCGGGTTTGTTATCTGGATTTTGCAGTGGGTTGCGCTCTCAGGTT
>JBGOZL010000319.1:0-3795 GCA_041480185.1 Anaerolineae bacterium | reverse complement strand
TGGTGATAAATAAGATGGACCGTGACAACGCTGACTTCAAAAAGGCGGTGGAATCTGTGCAGGAATTTTCGCCCATTCGCTTGATTCCGGTCCAGTTACCGTGGGGGGAGCGTGGTGCGTTCAAAGGCGTGATCGATCTTCTTTCGATGAAGGCTTATGCCGGGGAAGGCAAAACCGCTGAAGAGATCCCCGCAGATCTTAGATCGGTTGCTGATGAAGCCCGCACCAAGCTCATCGAAGCCGCCGCTGAAGGTGAAGACTCCTTGCTTGAAAAATATCTGGATAGTGGCAAACTGACAGAAGAGGAACTGATGCGCGGTTTGAAGGCCATCATCCGCTCCGAAACGTATATTCCAGTCTTTGTTGCTGCGGGTGCCCATGAGAAAGGAGTCCTGCCTTTGCTGGATGCTGCCATCAACCTCGTCCCCTCCCCGAGTGAGAAGGAAGTTGTCGCCCATGGAAAAAATGGGGAAGAAAAACTCGTCGCATCCGATTCCGGTCCTCTAGCGATCTACGTTTGGAAGACCACTGCCGACCCGTTCGTTGGCAGGTTGACTTACTTCCGAATCTATTCCGGGTCTCTCCAGGGAGATGCCCGTATCTGGAACCAGACCAAGGGAGCCGAGGAGCGCATGGCTGGTCTTTCCCTCATTCGCGGCAAGGATACCATGCCGGTCAAGGTGATTCACAGCGGCGATATTGCGATTGTCGCCAAGTTGAGTGCAACCTCCACAGGTGATACATTGAGTGATAAAGCTCATCCCTTGACCCTGCCTGTGCCCAAGTACCCAAATGCACTTTACCGGGTGGCGATCAAACCCAAGACGCAAGCCGATGCTGCCAAGATCAGCCCAACCCTCACCCGCTTATGTGAAGAAGACATGACTCTATCCTGGTTCCAGGAACGTGCCACCGGTCAGACCATCTTGCAGGGGATGGGCGACCAGCATATTGACGTAGCCATCCGTCGTGCCGAGGGCAAGCTACAGGTTGGGTTGATTACCGCTGAACCGAAGGTCCCGTACCGGGAAGGGATCACCAAAAAAGCCGACGCCATGTACCGCCACAAGAAACAATCCGGTGGTTCGGGTCAGTTTGGTGAAGTCTGGTTGAGGATCGAACCCTGCCCGGAAAAAGAGTTCGATTTTACCGACGAATTGGTGGGGATGAACCTCTCGAAATCTTATTTACCGGCAATTGAAAAAGGAATCAGTGCCACCTTGCAAACTGGTGTGGTGGCAGGATTTCCCTTGAGCAATGTGTGCGTCATCGTCTATGATGGCAAGGAACACCCGGTCGATTCAAAGCCGGTGGCATTTGAAATTGCCGGGCGCGAGGCCTTCAAATTGGCTGTCCGTGATGCCGGACCCGTTTTGTTTGAGCCGATTATGAACGTCCGCATCGTTGTCCCGGATAGCAATATGGGTGATGTGATGGGCGACCTCAACAGCCGCCGTGGTCGTGTACAAGGCACGGAATCCGAGCGAGGTCGCACAGTGATCATCGCTCAGGTGCCCCAGGTGGAGATGCTGCGATATACAACCCAATTGCGCTCCATTACCGGTGGGCGTGGAGTCTTCACCATGGAATTCGATCGCTATGAAATCATCCCAAACCACCTGGCACAGGGCATTATCGCAGCCCACCAGAAGGAACTTGAAAAAAGCAAGGAAAACGAATAGCCTGAATAAGGGCGAGGCAGGTCTCCCGCCCTTTATCTATGAGTTGTTACGCTTGACAATATCTGATATTTTTGTATAATATTTAATGATAATACTTATAAAAATCTTGGAGAACTATAATGTTAATTTGCATTTGTTTGAGGCGGGGATCGTGACCACCGCCTCTTCGTAGAAAACCAAAACAACCAACAGACGAAGGACGGTGAGCGAACCCCCGCGAAAGTGTTTTTCGCAGGCGTCACACGCCGTCTTTTTGTTTTCTGTTGGTTGTTAATTTTAAATTGGAGTTATGAATGAAAATCGCAAATAATGTTACCGAGCTGATTGGCAACACCCCGCTGGTCCGTCTTAATCGTGTTGCACAGGGATCCAAAGCTCAAATTGTCGCCAAATTGGAATTTTACAACCCTGCACATAGTGTCAAGGACCGTATCGGTGCAGCCATGATTGATGCTGCTGAAAGATCTGGCATGATCAAGTCAGACACGATCATCTTGGAACCTACCAGTGGGAACACTGGGATTGCCCTGGCAATGGTTTGTGCCGCGCGCGGCTATAAATGCGTCCTGACAATGCCAGAGAACATGAGCAAAGAGCGTCGGATGCTACTTCGCGCCTACGGTGCGGAATTAATTCTTACACCCGGACCTGAGGGCATGGTCGGTGCAATAAAAAAGGCCGATGAGTTGGCCGCCTCCGACCCCAGATATTTTATTCCGCAGCAATTCAAGAACCCCGCCAACCCTGAAATTCACCGTATGACGACTGCTGAGGAAATTTGGCGCGATACCGAGGGTAAGGTGGATTTCCTTGTGGCAGGAGTGGGGACTGGTGGAACCATCACAGGCGTGGGCGAAGCGATCAAGGACCGAAAACCTTCTTTCCGCGTGGTGGCTGTCGAGCCCGATGCATCTCCGGTACTCTCGGGTGGATTAAAAGGTCCGCATAAAATTCAAGGAATTGGCGCGGGGTTTATTCCGGATGTATTGAATACCGGGATCTACGATGAGATTATACGAGTCAAGGACGACGATGCACTGGAAACCGCAAGGCGCATGGCAAAGGAAGAAGGCCTGCTGGTGGGGATTTCTTCCGGTGCTGCCACTTGGGCTGCCTTGCAGGTTGCGCACCGGACTGAGAATTCCGGGAAGTTGATCGTTGTTATCATCCCCTCCTTCGGCGAGCGCTACCTGTCCACACCCTTGTTTGCCAATTTGGCAGATTGATTTCAACATTTGGCTGGGGCGACCCAATTGGTCGCCCCAGCAAAGGATGATTTATGGCAACTGAAATTATTCGCTCCTATCCCGTCGTTAGTTCCCCGCGGGGCTTGAAAGGCTATTTCACAATGATAAACCGCGATATTTCTTCTGTCCTCGAGAGGGATCCAGCGGCACGTTCGCGCCTGGAAATATTCCTCGTTTATTCCGGTTTGCACGCAATCTGGATTCATCGCATATTACACTGGCTGTGGATGCACAACCTTCGCCTGTTTGCTCGCTGGCTGTCGCAAATGGCTCGTGCATTAACCGGCATTGAGATCCACCCCGGTGCTGTCATCGGTCCAGGATTTTTCATTGATCATGGCATGGGTGTGGTCATCGGCGAGACGGCTGAAATCGGGGCGGATGTGACCATTTATCACGGTGTTACTCTGGGTGGGACCAGTCTCGAAAAAGGGAAACGCCACCCAACCATAGGCGACCGTGTGGTGATCGGCGCGGGTGCTAAGGTGCTGGGAGCGATTATCATCGGCGAAGACAGCCGTATCGGCGCAAATGCAGTGGTCGTTCATTCCGTGCCGCCCAATTCGGTTGTTGTTGGTGTACCAGGCCAGGTGGTAACACGGTCGCAGCCGCACCATGCTGGAGATGCCCCCGACCTGAACCATGCTTCATTACCCGATATTATCGGCGTTACCTTGAAGCAGTTGCTGGAGCGCGTGGATGACCTTGAAGAGCGTCTGGACGGACACGATCAGAAGACGCATATCCATGCACCCGTAGGCGATTCGTGGGATGGGCAGGATTTTTCCATATAATTCCTACGGCCCATCCTTCTGACCAATTAGACTTTTCATGGCTGTTGGGCTACAATAACGCCATGTCCGTCA
>JBGOZL010000318.1:0-3797 GCA_041480185.1 Anaerolineae bacterium | reverse complement strand
TAAACCCTGCGGCAGCCTGATTGCTTCATTAAATTGGTAATTTCCCCATTAATCCCCGTAACGCGCGAGAGGCAGCTCCAGGGGATGTCCTGACCGGCAATCCGCTGGCAGAATTCCCGCAGGAACCCGAGGTCCAGGGTAAAGTTATCGTCGGCGATCCACAGGCTGTCATACCCCAGGGCGCGGATTTGCTGAATCTCGTCGAAAACCGAATCTAGATTTCGGCGGCGAAAAAGATTGCCAAAGACCGGTCGGGAGCAAAAATCGCAACTGAAGGGGCACCCAAAGGTTGTGATGATGGAAGCTGTTTTCGAGCTATCCATTTCCTGCCACACCTTTTGATAAGACGAATGGTCAAAGTCATCCCGGTACGGCAGCGGAAAGGATTCGAGCTCTTTTTCCCGGTAGTGAATGACTGGATTTTCCACCTTGAATTCATCATGCCGTATGAAAAGCCCTTCATATTTATCAAGTGGCAAATCCTTTAATTGCAGCCGGTTGTATTTGTTGCCGAAGAAGTCCTGGCAAAAACGGGGGAAACTCAGGTCGGCCTCACCCCGGAATACCACATCGAAGGTTTCACAGTATTGTTCTGGATAGAGGGTGGGCAAAGGTCCGCCGGCAACCAGGAGACAATTTGGAAGGCTGGTCCGCACCATCTCTGCGATTCGGAAAGTGTTGCTGCTCAAGGTCACCATCGAGTAAAGGCCTACAATATCCGGCTGGTAAGACTCCAGTTTTTTCTGTAAACCTGAGAAGGTATCGAAGGTGCAATCGAAGATCTTCGTTTCGATCCCAAGCCTGTGAAGCTGACTTGCCAGGCTGGCCGCGCCGAGGGGTGGGAATAAAAGTTCGTTGGGGGATTTGGTACGGAAATAGGGGTAAACCAGGGCAACCCGGGACATGTCGTTTATTTTCTCCAAATACCGAATAAAAGGAAAGGCAACTTAGATACCAAGTACAAATGCTTCCGTGTAAACGATCACGCCTAACAAAGTAGCGGTCATATAGAGTGCATAGGCTGTCCTCATAAACGGTTTGTACTTCTTGAAACGCAGGGACTTTGGAACCAGTTCATTGCCTCTCAGGACCACGAATAATCCCAGGAGAAGACCGGTCATCCCGACGATCGCATGGACCGTCGTGACAGCATAATCGCCCTGCAAAAGCCTGCCCGGAATCCCCGGGAGGATGTGGACGACAAATGACCTGATCATCACCACCAGGACAACAATGGCATTCAGGCAGGCAGTCGAGGTCTGGACCCAGCGGTGGGCTTCGTAATGTTTGTGCCGCGCCAATTGCCACCCAATGGTGAACAGGATGGCGGTAAGCAAAATCAGGATAAGGGTCAGGTCGGAGAGGAAGGTCGCGTGAGTCCCGAGAAACCCGGGTTGGTTAATGAAATTGAGCATGGCTCAAATGGAGATTGGGGAACGGTCAAAGAAAAGAAATAACCTTATCGGCACTGGAGACAACGATAAAAGGTACCATTATTTCCCCTATTATATGCCCATTTCCGCGCCACCAACATTAGCTGCGGAAATGGGGCGCGACATTGTCATACTCCCTGAAAACGAGTTTTGGATGCTTGAACATAGGAAAAGTATTGGAGCCCGGGGACGAAAAGTTGACTGTTATTTGACAAAGTGATACTATTTTTAACATAATTGTAAAAAAAAGAGCGCGATCCGGGTAATTCTTGAATGTCCGGCGGTCCTGTAGACACACCAGCATAGACCCCCGGTTAACAAAGATTTCTCATAGTGTTTCGGTTTATGGTGGATCAAGGAAGGAAGATTATGGAAGATAAAGAATTGAAGGTCGGATCACCTGTCCCCGATTTCACACTCCCCTCCAATACGGGCGGCGAGATTAAGATATCCGATTATCGTGGCCGAAAAATTGTCCTGTTCTTCGTGCGAGAGTACGAGTGACTGCAGTGCCGCTCGCATGTCGCCCAGTTGGGGCGCATGAACGATGAGTTTGTCAAAGCCGGTGTGCAGATCCTGGTCATTCTCGGAGACTCCCTGGAGCGAGCCCGCAAATATGCAGAGTCGCTCAAAGCACCTTTCCCGGTCCTTTCTGACCCTGAGCGCACGATCTATCACAAATTTGAACTCCAAAAGAACTTCATTGGGATTCAACACACCGCCTCCATCGTCGTGGACCCAAACGGTGTGATCAGTTACATCAAGCGTGCCATGAACCCGATGACCTGGCTGCAGGAAAGCAAGGAATTGATCCGGGTTGTCAAGTCATAGAGTTTTAATACAGAACATCCTGCAGAGCGCCAATTTATCCGCAAGATGGTTTGAGCCAGGATAATATAAAAATTACAGGAGTGGATATGGAAAACTTCAAGTACCTTATCATCGGCGGTGGAATGACCGCCGTGGCTGCCATGCGCGGCATCCGGGAGATCGACCAGCAGGGATCGATCGGGCTGGTGGGCCAAGAAACAGACCTTCCCTATAAACGCCCGCCTCTCAGTAAGGGGCTGTGGAAGGGTAAACAACTCGACAGTATCTGGTGCAAAATTGAAGACCTGCAAGCGGAGCTGCACCTGGGTCGGAAAATCGTTTCACTTGATCCAGACACTCTCATCATCCAGGATGACCGGGGGACGACTTACAAAGGTGACAAGATCCTGCTGGCAACCGGGGGCACTCCCCGCCACCTGCCATTTGGTGGCGATCAAATCATCTATTACCGTACCCTGCCCGATTACAAACGTCTGGCAGAACTCAGCCAGCGTAACCTGACATTTGCAGTGATCGGGGGAGGCTTTATCGGCTCGGAAATTACAGCCGCCTTGGCAATGAACGGCAGGCAGGTTACCATGCTGTTCCCGGAAGGCGGCATCGGCTCCGCGATCTACCCTCATGACTTGTCCCTGTTCCTGAACGATTATTTCGCCAAAAAGGGCGTCACGGTTTGGCCAGGGGAATTATTGAGCGCGGCTGAAACAGTCGGTGGGAAGGTGGGGCTGAAGACCAAAAGCGGCAGGGAGCTGGTTGTTGACGCCGTGGTAGCCGGGATTGGAATCCAACCGAACGTGGACCTGGCCAAATCAGCCGGCTTGCAAACGGGCAACGGAATCATCGTTGACCTGACACTTGCCACCAGCACTCCCGGCATCTTTGCAGCCGGGGACGCGGCCGAGTTTTTCAACCCGGCTCTCAACAAACGCATGCGAGTAGAACACGAAGATAATGCCAACAGCATGGGGCGACAGGCCGGGCTCAACATGGCGGGCGCTTCAGAACTTTACGATCACCTATCCTATTTTTACTCGGACCTGTTCGAGCTGGGATACGAGGCAGTCGGTGAGCTTGATCCCCGCCAGGAAACATTTGTGGATTGGAAAGAGCCATTTAATAAAGGCGTGGTCTATTATTTAGCGGGCGGGAGGGTGCGCGGCGTGCTGCTTTGGAACGTTTGGGATACTGTCCCGGCAGCCCGTGACCTGATCGCCGAGCCGGGTCCCTTCACAGCGGCCGACTTGAAAAACCGCCTGGCATAAAGACAAGGGCAGTGGGGGTCATGGTTGGCCGGGCTGCCGCCGACCTGGTTGGAATATTCGCCAACCAGAGGTTCCCGTATACTATTAAATATCTCCCATTCGCGCTGTCCGGAATGGGAGTATGCCATATAATGTAATGGACGATTGAATGATCGACTGATCCTAATCATTGTAACGAGGTTATATGGATGAATTAGCCGGAATGCATTGCGCCAAGATCGAAGCAAATACTCAACCGCTAAATAAGAATGAGATTGCTCAACTTGCCGCG
>JBGOZL010000317.1:0-3839 GCA_041480185.1 Anaerolineae bacterium | reverse complement strand
TGGATACAACAACACCGGGGGTCGCGTTTGCCTGAGTGATGGTTCCATCGAACGGGGCAGTGAGCTTGGTGGCATCCAGGTTTCCCTGAGCGGTCTGAACTGCCAACTGGGCCTGCTCGAGCTTAAGTAACGCGCTCCCGGTTGCGTCCGCGGGCACAGTCCCGCCGGTCAGGGCGGCCAGATAGTTCTGGTCTTGTGCAAGGTTCGCTTTAGCCAATGCCAGTGCAGCATTGGCAGCGTCAATTGATGTTTGACTTGCCTTCCCGGAAAGAGAGTTGTAAGTATAGAGAGCACTGTTATATTTCTGTTGAGCAGCGTAAAGGGCCTGATAAGCCCGAGCCTTGGCGGGATCAGAGGAAGGTAAGCCCAACTGATCATAAGCATTTTGGGCAACTTCCAAATTGCTTTGTGCCAGGGTCAGAGCAGCCTGTGCATTCGCGATGGCGCCCGGGTTGTGATAGGTTAAATTAGCCACGCTGCTCTGGGCGTTGTTAAGGGTTTGTTCATCCGCTGCGACAGCCGCCTGGGCCGAAGCGATGGCTGCGGGTGAGGTGAGTTGATCCAGGTTTTCTTGTGCAGAGACAAGGTTGGATTGCAGGGTACTTTGGGTTAGGGAGTCCCGGACCAGGGTGGCCAGAACGTCCCCGGCCTTGACCTGGGCGCCAATCTTCGCCATCACCGTTCCCACCTGCCCGCTGGAAGACCAGGATAGGTTGGCTGATTGGGAGGATGCCACTGTCCCCGAGCCCTCCACGGTGGAAGTCAACGTACCCATCTGGACAGTAGTCGTCTGATAAGCGGTCGTGGTGCTACTAGTTTGACCGCGAACGCTCATCACGACGAGCACAAGCGCGATGACCCCCACAACCGAAACACCCGCAATAATCCAAGTTTTTTGATTTTTACTCATTTCAGGTCTCCTTGTTTGACGCTTTTTGAGTCGGGACAAACGATACCGTAAATTTGTGGAGAAAGTGTGGAGAAAAGATGGCAAAGTATCGAGATTCTTCCCGGGCTGCCAGTACATAACTATTCAGGTTGCTTACTCACCATAGATGAAATTGCATCGAATCAACCTTAAGCCCGGCCCCATGAGAAGTCCGGATTTCTTAATAAATCTTTGGTATGATGGGTACATGGACCCGAATGTCAAACTTCCGCAAATAAAGCTGCATTGCCGCGTACTGGTGGAATTGGTGGATTCATCCGGCACAGCTGAGCAGCGGGAATTCACGATAGTCACTGGGAAACAGGCTGATTTTAAAAGCGGTTTTCTGGACGAGAATACCCCCCTGGGACGCGCCCTGCAGAATCACACCGCCGGAGAGATAATCCCCTACCAGGCGGGCGACCTGACCGAGGTGCGCATCCTGAAGGTGGCGGACAATGACGGGTCGTTCTCCTCCGACGCCGCTGAAGAACGCCGGGCCGATGTCCAAAAGGCTGCAGCGCAATCGGAGATTACCAATCAGATGATTTTTTCCACTGCCAGCGGCAGTAAATGGGGGGATTACGATGTGGATATGGACAAATTGCTGAAAGATGATAAATAGATCGCGCCGCCCATCAAGCTCCTACAGGAACATGCCCCCAATTTGGGGTGGATGAAGTCTGCTTCGAAGGGGGAGGGATTCGGGCAGAGCGATCCCATGGCCTGAGGATTACCCCCCATATACACTCTTACCTTGCCGAATTGCCCCCATCCACCACCAACGCCTGACCGGTCATGTACGAGGAATCTGAGCTTGCCAGGAACAGCACGGCACGGGCGATCTCTTCGGGTTGTGCAAATCTTTTCATCGGCAGGTTGGAGGATGCTTCGGCTTTAGCTTGTTCGAGTGTGACAGGGTCGGAGGACTCGAAATATCCATTCTCGAGCCAGCGTTGCACAAATGTATCACCCGGGCAGACTGCGTTGATGCGGATGTTCTCTGCAGCGACGTCCAGAGCCATGCAGCGTGTCAGCTGTACCACTCCCGCCTTGCTGACTGCATATGCCAGAGCATTTTCAGCTCCCACCACGCCCCAGTCCGAGGCATTGTTGACGATTACCCCGCCGCCCCTTGCCCGCATATGCGGCAGCACCAGCCGGCTCATCCGCCAGACAGCAGTCAGGTTCAAATTCATCAAATAGGCCCAATCTTCTTCGCTGGTGCTCTCGGCTGTACCATCCATCACCACTCCGGCGTTGTTGAACAGAATGTCTATCCGCCCAAATTGATGGATCGAATCATCCACCGTCCGCTGGCAATCTTCCAGTTTCGTGTGATCGGCTTCTACGAAGGCGCCCCGGACCCCACACCTGCTCAGCGATTTGACTATTTTTTCGCCCAGCCAGGCGCGACGACCGGTGATTATCACATCTGCGCCCTCTTCAGCAAACAGGGTCGCAGTAGCCTCGCCGATCCCAGAGGTCCCGCCTGTGATGAGGGCCACCTTCCCGGAGAGTTTGCGGAGTAGTCCCACTTTTTGGACGCGACCGATCATCCTGCCTCCAATTGCTTCCGATAGAAGCGATAACGCTTGTAAATTTTGGCGCCCATGCGATGAGCCAACGGGAAGGTGTCGAGGTTTTCCTCGCCGGTCAGGGACAGGTCGGCCCACTGGTAGCCCTTGGCGGAGGCGCGGCGGGCCATCTCGTCGAACAGGAGCACCCCCGCGCCTGTGTCCCAGTGTTCGGGCACCACGGCAATGCTTTTAATCGCCAGGCATTTTGGCTTGCGTCGGGCATATTTTGCCAGCCGCAGGTAGTCCCACGGGCGGCGCAGGCCGTTGAGGTGAATAAGAACCTCATTCATATTTGGCACACCCGGGAACCAGCCAATCACTTTACCGTCCAATTCAGCGAAAAGGATAAGATCGGGGTCGACGATATCGACCATCGGCAGGATCATGGCCTCGATATCGTTGCGAGTGTAGGGTGTGAAATCATCAAAGTGTGCCAGGCCGCGGTTTTGCAGCTCCAGTATGTTATCAATTTCCCTGTCGATATCCTTGAGGTTGCCGCCGCGTACAGTGATTTTCCTTCGCTGGCGGATTTTATCGGCCAGGCGCATCATGTGCTGAATTTCGGGGGTGTTCAGGTTGATGTCAATCGAATAAGCCAAACCATCTTCACCGAATTTCTGGAAGCCAAACCGCTCAAAAAATGCCTGGTAATACGGCGGGTTGTGACCGCAGTATGAGGTTGGCGGACGGTCGCGACCCTCGATGAGGATGCCGCGGGAATCTTCCCGGTCCAAATTGAAGGTCCCATAGATGCTGACAAGTCCATGTTCACCAGCCCAGGCCGTTACCCGGTCGAACAATGCTTCAGCCACGGCATAATCGTCCACACATTCGAAGAAACCGACCATGCATTCCCCAAAGCCCCTGGCGCGGGTGTTGTTCTTATCCTCGGCACAGACGATGGTACCGGCCGGCTTGCCATTCTGCCAGGCGATGAACAACTCAGCATAGCCATCCTTGAAAAACAAACCGCGTTGCGGGTCGATTGTTTTGGCCCGCTCGGAAAGGAGAGGCGGCACCCAATTGGGATCACCCCTGTAGATGCGCCAGGGAAAAGTCAGGAAGGTGCGCCGCTCGCGGGCGGTGCGGACGGGTAAGACCTGGATGTTGTTCATGGATGGTTTTCCTCGTGAAGAATAACCCCGTTACAACGTCATCAGTACGATGGCAGCCAGGGCAGCCAGGATGCCGGCCAGTTGCAGGCGGTTAAGACGCTCATGTAGAAAAAGCCCGGCCAGCAGGACGGTGGATCCAGGGTAAAGCGACCCCAGGACTGCAGACACATCCAATCGGCCAATCTGACCGCCGAGCACGTAAAAGGCGTTACCGCT
>JBGOZL010000316.1:0-3846 GCA_041480185.1 Anaerolineae bacterium | reverse complement strand
GCCAAGCGCGAGCAGGCTGATAATAATCACGATCAACGGGTAGCTGCCTTCCGTCCAGCGGGCGATAACAGATGGGGCAGAAAAGGCAAACCAGACTAGGGTCAGAATGAGAAAAAACCCCAGAATGGAAGGCGTTACCCCGACTGGTTTCGTTTCTGTTGCCGGCTCATCCTCAAGGTCCAAGTGTGCCAACATCCACCCGAGAGAAAGACCAAAAGCCCATCCGGCCCATCCGCCAGGGATCGTGAGGGAATAATCAATGCCGAAGTCC
Organism: Anaerolineae bacterium; assembly: GCA_041480185.1. Classification (GTDB taxonomy): domain Bacteria; phylum Chloroflexota; class Anaerolineae; order Anaerolineales; family Villigracilaceae; genus UBA877. The sequence goes on along the minus strand of JBGOZL010000316.1, from coordinate 3,575 downwards.
AACGTGCGCAGCAGTATCGAGAAGCTCACAGCCAGCGCCAGCCCGGCAGACCCCCACAGACCGGCCTGGGAGTGGACCTCTTCTCGGGGTTTTGAAGGCAACAGGAGAAAGAACATGCTTAAGCTGGCGCCGGTCGCAAACCCGGAAGCCAGCATCCGGTTTGCAGTGCCGAGGTAGGGTAGCAACCCGCGTGACAGGAGTATCACAGCAAATGAAATCCAGATGAGTTGGCGGGAAAATTTCTTATAAAAAGGGATCATTAGAAGAGGTGCAAAGAAAAATAACACTCCCAGCACCTTTGCGTCCAGGTTGGTATTCATCAAATCCAGAATATAGATGGATTCAACCAACGTGCCAGCGGCTTGAATTAAAAACAAAAAGACAATCGCAAAAGCGAGGATGACAGGGAAAGTTTTTTTCATTGAGCATCTCCTCTAATTAATTTGCTCATCTTGTCCAACGGGTGTCTGACAGATCTTCAAAGACTTTTGTGCGCGGGACTAAATTGAAAACCTGCAGTAATTCCGGGGTTGGAAAAGCCGGTCTGCGGGTTGATAGGTTCAGGATGGCGCCTTCGAGGTCGATTCTGACTGCCTTTTTCCCGTTGGATTTGAGCACATCGTGATGAACCTTCCAGCGCGCACCCAGGGGTGAAAGACCAGCCAGGGCATAAGTGATGGTCACGGTTTCACCCATGCGCACTTCCCGCAGAAAGCTGGCATGGATGGCGGTATAGATCGGCCCGACGCCCAGCTGCTCAAATCGTTCAGGCGGAAAGCCGTGGGCGGTGAAAAAGTGGTAGCGCAAGTCACCGGCGGCATCAATGTCTGACCAGCGAATCTCATAGTTTTTAGAATAAGGATCCATAGAAACTCTCCGGATGGGATGAATGCCAAATGATCCGCGTGTGTACAGTATTAATTAATAATGACTCTCCCACGGACCCTAAGCAAATAATTACCCTCATGCCCCCCCAGGGGGTGCTTCCCCCGGCGGGGATGATATCGCAAGGGAGGATGGTTACGTATGAGACAAGCCCCCTATATGAACCCGATAGGAATATTAGTTGATGCACACAGCATCAACTCGGCATGAATTTGCCCTTCTGCTTTTTTTCGTTCTTCAGTTTTCGCTTTTCCTTTAGATTATGCTCGGGTTTTTTCTTTTGTTCTTTTCTTCCTTTATCTTTTTTTCCAGAATCACCCATGGCTGCTACTCCTTTGATTTGAGAAATTATATTATGAAAATCCCATCCATCCGGGGCCCATACTCGTACGGACCTGCCGGACCGGGCGAGGCGATCAAATATTCAGCGGCGGTTTCAAACCGTCGGGGATGGGGGAGACGTACTTCGAAGCGAGGCGTGATTTTTTGAATTCAGCCTGCGCCTGGCGGACCAATTCGGGGGTGCGCATGAATTCCACTGCGCTGAGGGCCATCACCTTGGCTGCTGATAACATGCCTTTATGACCGATCCCCATCCTGCCCTGGGCAACAGTTTGCCAGGAATGACCAGGAGTGCCTAGTGCCATGCAGGCGGTAACGACCTGCCCTGTGGGAACCGCCCAGGAAACATCGCCCACATCGGTGGAGCTAGGTTGGACGATCTCCGACTGGTAAGGAGGGAGAACGCTTACATGCAACACCTTGCCCTTCAGGGAGGATATTGCAGCGGCATCCAGCCCGTAGGAGGAGGCGGACTCTTCGAGACTATCGGGGGGAATGGTCCTGGAGATCTCTTCTGCAAAGGCGAAATCCTCCGGAGTAAATTTGGGAGTGCCTACAGCTTCCAGGTTCTTTTGCATGACGTTATTAATTGTTTCGTTAAGCAGCATGTTCGACATCCCGGACTGCAGGTCGATCTCGAGCTCGGTGCCGGTCATCAGGGCTGCGCCGCGGGCTACGTCCTGGAGGCGTTCGAATAACGGATTCAATTGATCGATACGTGGAGCCCGGACAAAGTAAAGGGAGGCAGCTTCGGCAGGGACAACGTTAGGCGCGGTACCACCGCCATCGGTGATCACATAATGAAGGCGCGCACCCGGAATCATATGTTCACGCAAGTAATTTGCGCCCACGTTCATCAACTCGACAGCATCGAGGGCGCTGCGCCCATTGTAAGGATCGGCGGCGGCATGGGCAGGCTTGCCGTGGAATTTAAAGGCTACCCGGTAAACAGCGAGGAAGTTAGCCCAGAGAGTGGCGTTGAACGCGTCTGGATGCCAGGTGAGACAGATATCCACATCATCGAAGAGCCCGGCCTTTGCCATGAAGGCCTTGGCAGCGCCGCCCTCTTCAGCAGGACAGCCATAATAGCGGATGGTCCCTTTTATCTCACCAGCATCGAGCAATTGCTTGATGGCAAAACAGGAAGCAATGCCGGCCACCCCCAACAGGTTATGTCCACAGCCGTGGCCCGGAGCGCCAGAGACAAGCGGTTTTTTATAGGGCACGCAATCCTGGCTCAGCCCCGGGAGGGCATCATACTCTCCGAGCACGCCGATGACAGCTCCGGACCCCCTGGAATACTTTGCGACGAAAGCAGTGGGTATCCCAGCAACCCCTTTCTCAAGTGTGAAGCCTTCCTTTTCGAGGGCGTCCATCAGCAACCGGGATGATCGGACTTCCCGGAACCCTAATTCGGCAAAGCTCCAGACCGAGTCGCTGAGACCGGTAAAGGTATTCTGATTCGCATCGATCCATTCAACGAGATTCATGCGGGTCTCCATTGACAGCTACACAGCACGGACGGTATGAATTGTATCCCAATGAGCGCATTTTTAGGGGTAAACCTGGTGGGATGGTTGAAAACTGAAATGTGGAAAGGAGAAAGTCAGGATTCCGGTCCATCAACCCCTCCCAAATTCCAGGATGACATCCTCCGGCCTGGAATACCTTCCAGGGTCAGGGTCGTCGTCATCGTCCAACTCAGGGTCGGGATATTCAAACCGAAAGGGGGCATACTTGGGCCATTGACTGAAGGGGAGAAGAAAACTCCTAACACGGGTCATGTGGACATATCCCTTTCCGGATCGAGAGGCGGGGCGGCTCAGGGCTATATTCAAGAGTACCTGCAGGAAAAGCAAAGCAGTGTGAGTGCGCCAGTCATCATAATAGGCAGGGGCAATATATATAATATGAAAGACCGATTCTTAGCTTTCCCCAAGATGCGTTTTTCAGCCACGGCCTGATAGGGGAAAAAATTGCCGCGGTAAAAAAAGATCGGAATAAAGAGTATAGAGCAGCGAATTAAACAGACCCGAAGCCTGCCACTGCTTAAAAAGCGGTGACAGGATTGGTGGGAAGGATAGCGGGAGGGGAGGCGACGCCAGGAGGAATCGGAGCGGACCTTCCAGAAGATGCCGTCGAGTACACGACGGGAATCGAGGGCGGGACGACCACGCCCCAGGTGAGCGGGAGGTACCTGAGCACGAATTGCTGCCCACTGCCGGTCGGTCAAGTCCATTTGCAAGGTCCAATGCTTATTGAGTAAAAACGGGGCGCTATATGACCGGGGGGGTGTAAACACCCCCGATCCAGGGGACTTTTAATGCGCATAGGGGTGGTAAAAGGGT
>JBGOZL010000315.1:0-3853 GCA_041480185.1 Anaerolineae bacterium | reverse complement strand
GCTCGTCGCGTATTGGACCGGTTGGTTGGGTATAGCATTAGCCCGATCTTGTGGGAAAAGGTGCGCAGTCGCCTTTCTGCAGGACGCGTTCAGTCCGTAGCTTTACGGTTGATTGTGGACCGTGAGCGTGAGATCGATGCATTTAACCCAGTTGAGTATTGGTCAATCGGAGCGGAATTTCGCCCGCAAAATCAAAGGCAGACATTCATTACCAAGCTTGCAAAGGTCGATGAAAAAGATCCTGAACTGGGCAGCGAAGTGATTGTCAAACCCCTTTTGGTGGATATGAAAAAAGCTCCTTATATTGTAAAGCGAGTTAAGCGGGGAGAAAGGCGACGCAAACCGTCCGCGCCGTTTATAACGTCTACACTACAGCAAGAAGCCTCCCGTAAGCTGGGATTTACTGCCAAGCGGACAATGGGTCTTGCACAGGGTCTCTATGAAGGTCAGGATGTAGGGGAAGGGGGGACGACCGGCCTGATCACTTATATGCGGACTGACTCTACCAATATTGCAGAAGTGGCGCGCAATGAAGTCCGTGCGTATATAGCTCAACGCTATGGCAATGATTTTCTGCCAGAAAGGCCTCCAGAATATACCAAGAAGGTCGCGGGTGCACAGGAGGCTCACGAAGCGATTCGCCCAACATCGGTTTTGCGTGACCCTGAAAAGGTAAAACCATTCCTGGATCCAGCCATGTTCAAGCTCTACCAACTTATCTGGCAAAGATTCGTGGCCTCTCAGATGGAATCCGCCTTATTCGACACCTTATCTGTAGATGTTACCGGTCAGGGCTCTGACCACGTGTATACGTTAAGAGCAACAGGGTCGGCGGTTAAATTTCCTGGATTTCTGACAGTGTATGAAGAAGCAAAGAATGAGGATAAGAAAACTGACGAAGATGATGAAATGAACGTTCATATCCCTGCCTCTATTGCAGAAGGGCAGAAACAGGATTTAGTGAGACTGATACCGGAGCAGCACTATACCCAACCACCTCCGCGTTTTTCTGAAGCATCGCTTGTACAGATTTTGGAAGAATACGGGATAGGCCGCCCTTCCACTTACGCGCCTACACTTTCAACGATTCAAGCGCGTGGTTATGTTGAACGAGTTGACCGGCGTCTCAATCCAACGGAAACTGGAATTCTGGTCAATGATCTGATGGAACAGTATTTTCCCCAGATCATCGACCTTACCTTTACCGCCCGTATGGAAGAAGACTTGGATAAAATCTCGGAAGGCCAGGCTGACTGGATCAAAGTCATGGATGCATTCTATAAGCCCTTTGCGGTCACTGTAGCCAAGGCTCAAGCGGATATGCCCGTAGTCAAGACCGGTCCGGAGCCGATTGGGCGCGTTTGTCCGGAGTGCGGTAAAGAACTCGTTATAAGATATGGACGTTATGGCAAATTTATCTCTTGTTCCGGCTTTCCGGAATGCCGCCATACTGAAGCATGGCTGGAGAAAATTGGGGTGATTTGCCCAAAGGATGGCGGCGAGATCGTTTCTCGGAAGACTCGGAAGGGCCGAATTTTCTTCGGGTGCGCTAATTATCCCAAATGCGATTTCACTTCTTGGAAACACCCCCTTGCTCAACCTTGTCCTAATTGTAAAGGGATGCTGGTTGTCTCCAATAAACGCGAGGCTCAATGTCTTGCCTGCGAGTCAACTTTTCTTTTAGATGATATTGTTCCAGAAACAGCTTAATATAATGGTGTTTCCAGGTCGCATATTTCCCGAGCCTTGAGGATTGTCTTACCCCACCCCATTTGTCTTTAGTCGGGTTTGATTCGCTGAAATTGCTCTACCAGATATCATTCTGCGATATAAATCCACCAAAAACAGAGGCAAATAACGGTTGAGGAGGGAAAGCACTATATGGTCAAAAAGGGCAGTAAAAACACCATAAAAATAGGTGTTGGCTTATTTGATAAGATTCTGTATAATCTGCTTATGAGTCGACGCTATCGAAGGAGCTTTCCATGACGAAAATCCTTGACTATTTGAAAAAACCAATCGTGGCGGGTGTGGCTGGGCTTATTCTGGGCCTATTCGTTGGTTTGGTAGTGCTGGGCTGGGGATTATGGCCGGTGCAGTGGACGAACGCCACCCCGTCTTCCTTACGCCCCGATTTGCAAGATGATTATTTGCGAATGACCATTGACTCATTTGTAAATAATCCTGTAAATTCGATTGCCATTCAGCGATTCCAGGCGCTTGGCACGGATGGACCAGCTGTACTCGAGAGAATTCAAGCAGCATATCCTGACCAGAATGGAATCAAGAATTTTAGCCAGGTGGTACTAGCTCCCATATCCGCAGCCACAACTACACCGGGAACCGGACAAACCCCTGCAAAATCAAGTGCATTGACCAGGATTCTAATAATTGTAATCGCGGTAATCCTTTTTGCCATTCTTGGATTTGCTGTTTTCAAATACCTAATTCCGCTCTTTAGACATACCACGTCTGACAGCCCCGCTAATCGGGCTCGAGATATTACCAACCAGTCTGAAATGACTGATTATTCTGCATTGGGTGACGAACAACCAATTGCCCAATTTATGACGACTTATGTTTTGGGTGATGATCTCTTTGACGACTCCTTTAGTGTTGACTCACCGTCTGGTGAATTTCTAGGTGAGTGCGGGATTGGTATCTCAGAAACCATAGGCGTTGGGGAACCCAAAAAAGTGACTGCCTTTGAGGTGTGGCTGTTTGATAAGAATGATATCCAGACTGTGACCAAGGTGCTCATGAGTACTCATGCTTTCAACGATGCCCCTACTTTCCAACGGTTACAAGCCAAAGGTGAACCTTTCCTGGTTGAACGTGGCAAGCAAATCGTATTGGAGACAGCAGCCTTGCAATTGGTGGCAACGGCCTCGGATATGGCATATGGTCAAGGCGCTCTACCAGAAGACAGCTATTTCGAGCGCCTGACTCTGGAAATCGCTGTGTGGCCTAAAGTTGTAACACCGGCGTAAATAAATCCGGGCGATCCAAGTGGATCGCCCGGATTTATTATTCGATTTTCAAGATTTTTAATTTTATTTTTCCACCGGGTGTTTCCACCTCGACATTTTCACCAACGCGGTGATCCATAAGAGCACGTCCGATGGGGGATTCATGGGATATCTTCCCTGAGCGGGGGTCAGCTTCCTGAGCACCGACCATATAATAAATTTCCGGGTCAAGATCTTCTTCCTGAACAGTAACACGTACACCGACCGCAACTACATTCTTTGGCAAGGTTGCAGTATTTACAATGACGGCATTTCGAAGTACGAATTCCAATTCCTGGATTCGACCCTCGAGGAAACCCTGGTCTTCTTTTGCTTTATGATAGTCGGCATTCTCAGAAAGGTCACCCATCTGTATGGCGTCGTGCAATCGGCACGCCAAGGCCTCCCTCTGGGGACCTTTCAAATCTTTGAGTTCTTCTTCTAGCTTGGCAGCACCATCGGCGGTAAGAAAAATGGGAAGTGGTTTAGGCATATTACTCGTGCTCATGTTTAGGGTTTAAGGTCTGTGTCGTGTAGCCGTGTATATTCTTCTATAGCATATCGATCAGTCATCCCGGCGATATACTCGCAAATGGTTCGGTCGAGACCACGAATAGGGATCAATTGCTGGACGTGGTCAGGCAGGATATGCGGTTCAGAGAGGTAGGTTTTGAACAGGTCGGTGATGATATGTTCAGCTTTAACCTGCATCCGTACAACTCGATAGTTCCGGTATAGTTAGTTAAAAAGGAAATCCTTCAGTTCACGGTTCTGAAGCAGCATGTCCTCGCTATAGCCGATTATGTTATAAAATAACTTTTGAATATCGAGTGCAGATTTCGCCT
>JBGOZL010000314.1:0-3863 GCA_041480185.1 Anaerolineae bacterium | reverse complement strand
GAGAATTGGTTCGAGAACATGCTTAAGCGCCCTCCTGACGAACAACCCTTGGGAATTGAAATCAAAGACGGGGAAGGGTGGAAATTGATCGGTAATTGCGGTATCTTCGAGATTAACTGGCGCGTCCGCAGTGCTGAAGTTGGAATCTTCATCGGGGAAAAATCCTGCTGGAACAAGGGTTATGGCAGAGAGGTGATGGGCCTCCTGCTGCGCCACGGATTTGGAACTTTGAACCTGAATCGTATTTTCCTGCGCGTTGATGCTGAAAACCTGGGTGGAATCCGTGCCTACGAGAAGGCTGGCTTCATACATGAGGCCCGCCTGCGCCAGGCCGATTTTCGCGAGGGAAAGTATTGTGACGACCTGATCATGAGCGTGCTGCGCTCCGAATGGACTCCTGATTTATAGGCGGAGAGATGGCTCAATCAAACGAACTGCGCGTGTATGGCGGCATCAAACTCTATGCAGGGACTGCCACCCCGGATCTGGCCCAAAAGGTGGCTGATTACTTGGGGGAGGAATTATGCGGGCGGGATATCGTTGAGTTTCCAAATGGAAACTTGTTTGTCAAGCTGCACAGCAGTGTGCGCGGCCAGGATGTTTATGTGATCCAGCATACAGCCGCGCCCGTTCATCGCAACCTGATGGAACTGTTAATCCTGCTCCAGACCCTGCGCCTAGACTCGGCGGCACGCATTACTGCAGTTGCCCCCTACCTGTGCTACGGGCGCTCAGACAAAAAAGACCAGCCGCGCGTGCCGATTACGTCCCGCCTGGTGGCAGATATGATCCAGATCGCCGGCGCGGATCGGTACATGACCCTCGATCCACACGCTTATCAGATCCAGGGCTTCTTCTCGATCCCTGGTGATGTGCTGAATGCCTCTCATATTCTTTGCGAATACGTTCTGAAAAACCTGCGTCCCTATCTCAGGGACCCGGTGGTTGTGACCGTGGACCTGGGTTACGCCAAGAAGGGGCGCGATTTCGCGGCCCGTATTGACTGCCCAATTGCATTTGTCGAAAAACGACGTATCGCCAACGACGCCAGGGCTGAAGCACTGACAATCATTGGTGACGTGAAAGATCGTGACATCGTGCTGGTGGACGACGAGATTGATACTGGCCGGTCCATCGCACAGGCTGTCAATCTAATAAAAGAGAACGGGGCGCAGCGTATCTATGTGACTTTTGTTCACCCGATCTTTTCCGGGGATGCCGTGCAAAGACTGGCTGCTTTGCCCATCACCGAATACATTACCACCGACAGCGTTCCCATTTCAATGGAAAAACAGGAAGCTTTTGGCAACCGACTGACGATTCTTACTGTCGCCACCTTGGTTGGAGAAGTCATCCGCCGTGCCCACGAAGGTCGCAGCGTGGGCCAGATGTTTAATGAATAGCAATTAATTGCGGATACGATCAATCTCGAAAATTCTAATCAGGAGGACCGTCATGAAAGGCAATGCCAGCGTAATCGAAAAACTCAACTTTCTATTAGCCGATGAGCTTACCGCCATCAGCCAGTACATGGTACAGGCTGAAATGTGCGCAAACTGGGGATACAAACACCTGTCTGAAACCATTGAGAAGCGGGCAATAGATGAAATGAAACACGCCGAAAAGCATATTGAGCGCATCATCTTTCTGGAAGAGAAACCAATCGTCAGTGAATTGAACAAAATGCACATTGGCGATGGCGTCGAAGCCTTTCATAAGAATGACTGGGATGCTGAAAACAATGCCATCCAAGCCTATAACGAAGGCATCAAGCTGGCAACAGAAATGAGCGACAACGGAACGCGCGAGATACTCGAGTCAATCCTGAAGGACGAAGAAGACCACATTGATTGGATCGAGGCGCAATTCGACCAGATCAAACAAATGGGAATCCAGGTGTATCTATCGGAGCAAATTTCATAGGGGCCGGATAACCTTTTTCTATTCCATCAGCCCGCGACTTGGAAACCCATGCCCGAACTCCCCGAAGTTGAAACCATTGCCCGGACTCTGCGCCCGGTGCTAATCGGGAAAACCATCCTCTCCGCTGACTTGCGCTGGCCGCGCACATTGGCAGTTCCTTCTCCAGCGGTGTTCAAAAAGCGACTTAAAGGCCAGCGGATAGAATCCATCTCGCGCCGGGCGAAATTCCTTGATCTTCAATTGTCGGACCTGCACCTCATCATCCACCTGCGCATGAGCGGAGACTTGCTGGTCGTCCTGGGCGGGTACCAGCCAGCAAAACATGACCGGCTGATTGCGAAACTTTCCGGGGATACCAGCTTGATCTTCAGTGACCCGCGCAAGTTCGGGCGTGTCTGGTTAGTAGAGAATACGATCGAAATCTTCCGCGACGTTGGTATGGAACCATTCTCGGAGGGGTTTTCTCCCGAATGGTTATACTCTGCCCTGAGAAACCGCCACCGGCAACTCAAACCTCTCCTGCTCGACCAGAGCTTTCTTGCCGGGTTGGGCAACATCTACACAGATGAAGCTCTGCACCTGGCGAAACTCCATCCATTGACCCGCTCAGATGAGATCACAAGGAAAAAGGTAAACGGGCTGTGGCGGGCGATCCGGGAGGTGCTGGAGGAGGGCATCCGCCGTAATGGAGCCAGTATTGACTGGGTTTATCGCGGCGGGGATTTTCAAAACCATTTTCGGGTATATGGGCGGACTGGCGAGCCCTGCCCCGTATGTAAAACACCAATCGAGCGTATCACCGTGGGCCAGCGCGGCACGCATTTTTGCCCCCATTGTCAGGTGCGCGCGAAACCAAAAAATCCTGTAAAATAATAGATGATGGACACCACAACCATATTTCTATTCATTCTGGTTCTTTGTATAGGCGCAGCTGCAGGCGCATTAATCCAGCGCGCCCAAAACCGGCGTTCTGTTCCGCCGCCTTCCAAGGATTCTGCATTAGTCCCTTCCGTTGAAAATAAACTTGCTTCCGAGGGAGATGCTGAGATAATGCGCGCCTGGCGGACCCTATCTGGAAAATTGTGGTTGGAAATGGATGGATCGCGTTTGAACGGAAAAGAAGCCCTCCAGCCTGACCAGCGTCGTCGGTTGGTGGGCATGCAGGTCGATTTGCGCGACTGGCTGGAAAGTGCACCGGCGCCAGCCGCTGTCGCCGAGGTCCAACCCGGCCCGGCTGTTCCAGCCGTTCCCCCGCTGAAGAAAGGGAAAAACGCTGCAGAACCAACCAAGCCAGTACCGGAGCTCAAGAGTATTGTCGAACAGATCGATGATGTGCTGCAAGCCACCCTGCTGGTCAGTCCATTCAAAGACCGGGATATCCACCTGACGGAAGGACCCGGGGGAATTGTGCTGGTTAAGGATGGGCTGAATAAGTTTGAGGGGATCGAGGCCGTGCCTGAACCGGAAATCAAGGCGCTTATCCGGCAGGCTGTAGCCGAGTGGGAAAAGAAACCACGTTAATCTTTACCGGCAGGGGACTTCGCCACAAGATCCATTAAATCCGTTTTACCAGGTACAGTTCCCCGCGTTCAAACCCGCGTTCCAGGTAATATTGTCGCGTGCCTACCGCCGAGATGACTGCCATCCGGCGGTACCCTTTTGTGTGGGCAATATTATCAGCCATCACGAGCAGCCGCGTGCCGAGACCCATGTGCTGGGCGGCCCCGTTCTGCTCCGTCCCCACTGCCAGCGACTGACCATAGATGTGAACCTCACGGATAATAGCTGAACCATCCAGGTCGGCAAGACCGGTGGCAGGCGAGTCACTTCCGGGGAGGGAAAGCCGGAGGAACCCGGCGATTTGGTCCGCCGGCGTGACGAAGGACAGGAAGTGCTGCTCGGCTCCGTCTGCATGGTAGACCAGATCATCAATGCGCAGG
>JBGOZL010000313.1:0-3875 GCA_041480185.1 Anaerolineae bacterium | reverse complement strand
CTGCGCAGGTTCAGGTCACTTTCACTACCACGCCGGACCATCAGGGCTGTCACCAGGTTGACAACTACCGCCACCGCCCCAACAATAATGAGGATATTTGCCTGCACCACCGGTGGAGCGGTAAACCGCTTCCAGGCCTCATAAAATACCCCCAGGGCTATCAGCGCCAGGGTGGTCGAGTTTAACAGCGCAACCAGGATCCCGGCGCGGTGGTATCCATAAGTATTGCCGGAATTAGCAGGTTTGTTGGTGATCCAAAGCGCCCACCAGGTGAGTGCCAGGGCCAGCGCGTCGGTGAGGTTATGCGCTCCGTCGGTCAGCAGAGCCAAGGAATTCGCAAATACCCCGGCAAGGATTTCGACCACCACTAAAATAAGCGTGATGACCAGGGAGAGCGCCAATCGGCGGCTGGTAGATCTGGAAAGGTTGGAAGCGTTTCCGTGTATCATAGGTCGGGTCGGTCCGATTATAACCCAGCAAAATAAAAACTTCCGAAGTGTTCCACTTCGGAAGTCAGGTTTCTAGAACAAATCCTTGTTTTCCTTCACCCATTCAAACAGCTTCCTCACCCCCTCTTCCACGCCTACCTTCGGTTTCCAGCCCAGTTCCCGATCTGCCTTGCGGATATCGGCTACAAAAACCTTCTGATCCCCGGGACGCCAGTCGCTTCGCTTCACCGGGATTGACCTACCCAGCATTTTTTCCAGCAGCGGACCGAACTCGGTCCAGATGGACATAGTGTTCGTTGGCCCACCGCCCAGGTTATAAACCTGGCCTTTGACCACTGCGATCCTGTCAATGGCGGCATCATAGGCATTCAGCAAATCCTCCACGTTGAGAATGTCCCGGATCTGTTTGCCGTCGCCATAAATCATTAGCGGGCGCCCGGTAACGGCGGCGATGATCATCCAAGCCACCCAGCCCTGGTCCTCAACTCCAAACTGGCGTTGACCGTAAATGCAGGACTGCCGCATGACGATGGAAGGTAGTCCATAGATTCTTGCATAATCCCGCACATACTGGTCGCCGGTGCCTTTCGAACACCCATAAGGCGAGTGGAAATCCAGCGGCTGGGTCTCGGGGCAGCCCATCGGAAGGTCAGCATAATGCCAGCGCGTTAAGTCTTCCACCACCTCGACATCTTCCATACCGCCATAGACTTTATTAGTAGAGGCATAAAGGAAGACCGGCTTGCGCTCGTTGAGACGTGCCGCTTCCAATCCGTTGAATGTACCCAGGGCATTGATCTCGAAATCCTCGCGAGGATGGGTGACCGACGTGGTCACCGCCACTTGTGCCGCCAGGTGAATAATGACATCCGCGTTGCGGCTGGAGACGGTCAACAGGTCTGCATTGCGCACGTCTCCAACCGTGAGTTGGAACGCTTTTTCTCCATATTTTTCTTGCAGCCAAGACAGGTTTCGGGAAGCGCCAGCTCGACTAAGATTATCGTAGACAACGACTTTTTCGCCGCGTTCGAGCAGTCGGCTTACATAGTTGGAACCTATAAAGCCGGCTCCACCGGTGATGAAATAGTTTTTGGACATTTCTACTCCTTTTTTTCCGTGCCGGTGCGAGGCTGTGAATTGTCGAGCGGCGAACCCGGAGGTCCCGGGGTCTCCCCAGCCAGGCCGGGGGCTACTTTATCCATCCCGGCAGGATCCACTCCCAACGACATTCGTCTCTTTTGCAATTGGCGATATATACCCATGAGCGTCTCGCCTTCATTGGATAGGGCGAACAGGCCGAACAATCCCGTGAACAGGTAATTGGAGAAGTGTGCCACCATCGCAGCAGCCAGGGCAGTGGACTTGTCACCACCCAGGAGAATAATCGCGCCCCCGAAAGCGGCTTCGAAGATACCAACCGCGCCGGGCAGGGATGGGATGGCGTTGCCAATAGACGTGGCACCCAGTACAAATAAGGACCAAAGCGGGGAGGCCTGGGGGAAGAACGCCAGGAGTATAAGATAAAAAGATATAAAGGAAATTAACCAGTTCAGGAGCATCAATAACAAAACACGGACAAAAAGCCAGCCGTTGGTAAGGATGGAGAGGCCGGAAAATAGCGAAGCCAGGAATTCGCCGCCTTGTTTTTGGATTCCGGCCCAACGTGAGCTTAATCGGTGAAACAATCCCAACGCCCAGTCCTGGTTGCGCGCCAGGATAACCAGGGCAATCAATCCAACAACGACCAAAAGTCCAATAATTATCGCAATATTCCCCGCCTCGGCTGCACCAGCCACGTACGGGACAGCACCCAGCAGGATGACCGCAGCAAACGCTAGGTCCAGGAAGCGCTCGATAACGATCGTCGACAGGACTTCCATAAAATCCAATTTGGATTTGCGCCCCAGTAAAAAAGCCCGTCCGATTTCTCCCAGGCGGATAATAAGGAAATTATTTATTAGATAACCTTCACAAACGGTAAGGAAGGTGTCACGGTAGGAGGCTTTTTCACGCAGCAGCGTTCGCCAGACCAAACCGCGCACGAGCAGCCATATCAAAGACAATATGAAGACAATCAGGAGAAACCAATAATTAGCCGAACGGATAGCTTCAACGAAATCCTGCAGGTCAACAAAATAGAGGATTGCCGCAATGGCGACCAGGCTGATGATCACCCCCGGGAGCCAGCGGCGGGCGGATTTCCAGAAATTTAACATAACAGGTTTTCACCAACAAGAGCACAGAGCACATGAATTTATCTCTGCGAAAGAAATAAACACAATACGCTCTCAGTGTTCTCTTAGGTGAATTACTCCTCTTCCAACCGCAAAACCGCCATAAAGGCTTCCTGCGGGATTTCAACATTGCCGATCATTTTCAGGCGCTTCTTTCCTTTCTTTTGCTTTTCGAGCAGTTTCTTCTTGCGGGTGATGTCTCCACCATAGCATTTGGCAAGAACATCCTTACGGGTGGCTTTGACGTTGGCTCGGCTGATAATGCGCCCGCCCGAGGAGGCCTGGATGGCCACGTCGAATAACTGGCGTGGGATGAGTTCCTTGAGCTTGGTGATAAAACGCTGACCCTTGTGGTAGGCGTCCTTTTCATGGACGATCGCTGCCAATGCATCCACCGGCTCCCCGTTCACCAGAATCTCGAGTTTTTGCAGCTGGTCGGCCCGGTATTCTGCGAACTGGTAATCGAGTGAAGCGTAACCGCGCGTGCGGCTTTTTAGGTCATCGAAAAAATCAATGATGATCTCGGAGAGCGGGATTTCGAAATTGAGCTGGACGCGATGCGGGGCGGGGTATTCCTGGCTTTTGTAGGTGCCGCGCCTTTTAGTGACCAGATCCATGATCGGACCATAGAAATCGGTGGGAGTGATGATCTCAATGTTCATCCACGGCTCGCGGATTTCCGCGACCAGGCTCTCGTTGGGTAGATCCGCGGGGGAGGCCACGATCCTGGTCGTGCCGTCGTGCATCATCACTTCATATGCTACCGTGGGTGCTGTGAAGACCATGTCCAGGTCGTACTCGCGCTCTAGGCGTTCCTGGATGATTTCCATATGGAACAGCCCCAGGAACCCGGCGCGGAAACCAAAACCCAGCGCCTGAGAAGTTTCCGGTTGAAAGGTCAGGGAAGCATCGTTTAGCTGCAGTTTATCAAGTGCTTCGCGCAAGCTCTGGTAATCATCGGCATCCGCGGGGTAGATCCCGGCAAAGACCATTGGCTTGGGGGTGCGGTAGCCCGGCAACGGGGCAGCAGCAGGACGGGAGGTACTGGTGATTGTATCGCCTACACGCGCATCATGGACGGTTTTCAATCCAGTGGCAACGTAGCCTACCTCCCCCGCCGAGAGCCCCGGCACCGGTTTCAGGGTGGGAGCGAAAATACCCACCTCGATCGGCTTTACATCCACGCCGGTGG
>JBGOZL010000312.1:0-3888 GCA_041480185.1 Anaerolineae bacterium | reverse complement strand
CCCGTCCACATCATAATCGCCATAGATTGCAATAGGCTCATGATTATCAAGTGCAAATTGCAGACGCTCCACGGTACTCGCTATGCCCAGCATTTGGAAAGCAGAAGTATCAAAATTTGGTTTTCCCTCAAGATACGATCGCGCGTCCAAATCAGTGGCATATCCACGGTTGAACAATATCTGACGCATGACCGGCGAAAATGCAGCCAATGCTTCATTCGCCTGCTGTGTAATGAGTGAAGCTACATGCCACCGTTTACCTTGGTTTGAGGTCATTAATATTCTGTTCCCCGCCAATCCAACGAGTTGAACAAGTTATATTAATTGAATATCTTCTTAACCTGGTAGATGCCAGCTACCAATTTATCTAATTCTTCCTTGACATTATAAATATAAAAACTAGCGCGTGTGGTGGCAGTTATCCCAAATTTCTCATGCAAGGGTTGAGCACAATGATGACCAGCACGCACTGCTACGCCATAAGTGTCTAGGATTTGGGCGACATCGTGTGGATGGACTCCTTCGAGCGTGAATGAAGCCACCCCTCCCTTTTTCTCAGCAGCAGGACCCAAAACCTGTACACCCGGGATTTCTTCCAACCGTTCCAACGCGTAAGCAACTAAATCTTGCTCATGGGCAGCAACGGACTCCATACCGATATCAGTAAGGTAATCCACTGCCGCACCAAATCCAACCGCCTCGGTGATGGCTGGAGTGCCGGCTTCGAATTTATGGGGTATGTCGTTCGGTACAAATGAGCGCAGATGGACGGTTTTAATCATGTCACCACCCCCTTGGAAAGGGGGCATTGCATCAAGCATTTTTTCTTTTGCATAAAGTGCACCGATCCCGGTTGGACCCAACATTTTATGCGCTGAAAATGCCAAGAAATCCACGTCGAGTGCCTGCACGTCCACTGGAATATGTGGTACCAACTGAGCGCCATCCACCAGGGCAACTGCTCCTGATTCGTGCGCCAGGTGAATTATCTCTCCTGCCGGATTAATTGTCCCAAGTACATTAGACATTCCAGAGAACGCAACAAGTTTCGGGGATCGTTTGAGGAGCAAAGCGTAAGCATCCAAATCCAACAAGCCTTTACCCGTCACTGGAATAAATTCCAAGGTTACGCCGCGTTCTGCCGCCAATTGCTGCCAGGGAATCAGATTGGAATGGTGCTCCATTTCAGTGAGGATAACCACATCCCCTGATTTAAGATATGCACGCGCCCAGGTGTAAGCTACCAGGTTGATCGATTCAGTCGTATTACGTGTAAAAACAATCTCGCTCGCTGAAGTTGCGTGAATGAAATCCGCCACCTTCTGGCGAGCCTGTTCGTACATCGCTGTGGCTTCTTCGGCTAAAGTATGGACCCCGCGGTGAATATTGGAATAATTGTGGCGATAAAACTTATCCATCGCCTGGAGTACGGCGACTGGTTTTTGAGTTGTCGCAGTTGAATCCAGATAGACGAGAGCGATATCTGGGTGAACTTCGCGCTCTAGGATGGGGAAATCCTTGCGAATGTTATTTGCGTTGAGAGACATAAGCGTTAGTGGAATTAATATTCGAGAATTTCTTTGCTTCCGAGTTTTTTTTGTGTCCCAGCTGGGCGGATGTGCTCTGAGGTTATCGGATACCAAAGAATCTTGTCCGGAACCATCCAACCGTCAGTCAGGAAGACATTGGAGCGGAATTGAACTGCAACCATTTTATTGTCCACCTGAACGACAATGCCCTTCAACCAGCCGCGGACCCGCTCGCTGCTTTTTTCGTGGTCGCAGAAAACTTCCACCGTATCACCAACTTCGAAACTGTGTTCCAAGCCTGGTGAACGCATAAATGCAAATTGTGCCATCGGGCCTCCCCGGGATAATTTCTTTTGTTTCTTATTGTAGCTATGAGTTCGGTCGTTGGCAAGCACCTTGGTGGTCATTGGCTGGCCGTCTTTTCATGGATCGATTGCTGGAAGCGAGCGCGTACACCTTCAAAGGGAATGCGTTGCATAATAGGGTCGAAGAATCCTTCCACGAGTAATCGTTCGGCTTCCTTGTCTGGAATACCGCGCGACTTAAGATAGAACAGAGGTTCCTGTTCAAGTTTACCAACTGTTGCCCCATGCGTGCAGCGAACATCGTCGGCGAGAATTTCCAGGCCAGGGATGGAATCAGCGCGTGCGTTCGGACTTAGGATGAGATTGCGGTTGGCTTGATAGCCATCCGTCTTTTCCGCTCCAACCGCGACGTATATCATTCCTTGCCAGACCGAGCGGCTGTTGCCCTTAAGAGCGCCTTTGAATAACAGATCGCTGGTGGTATGTGGAGCCAAGTGATTTTGTTGAGTATCATGGTCAAGATGCTGATTCCCATCAGTAAAATAGAAACCGGACATGCGACCGGTGGCTCCTTCCCCCACAAGGTCCAACTCCGAGAAATTTTTCGTCAGTCGCGAGCCAATCGCTCCAAAAATCCAGTCCAGGGTACCATTCCGACCTACGCTGACCCGTTCATGTGAAAAATTCCAGACATGCCTACCCCACGATTGCAATTCAACGAACCGCAGTGAGGCGTTATCACTCACCTTAATCTCAACAATCCCGGCATGCAGCGCAGGTCCGTTTTCTTCCGGTGAGGCAGCTTCATGAATATAAGTCACAGAAGCCCCCTCATCTACCCATACAAGGATATGCGAAAGATATGCGAGATTTACACCTGGCCCCCACAATAGGCTGTTCAATGGCTGTTCAACGCTCACACCTTTAGGAATGTAAAGAACCACTCCATTTTGTCCAAGCGCCCCGGCCAAAGCCGCGAATTTTCCTTCTTCCGGTCTAACGATCTGCCCAACGAGTTTGGTCACCAGGTCAGGGTTTTCGCGTTCAGCGCTACTCAAGCTGGTAAAGATAATGCCCTTTTTGACCAGATCCGGGCTTAAAGTTAAATTCTCCCCCCCCGGTAAAAGAACAACCTGTCCACCATGCTTGTCGGCAGTCAACGGCTTGAGGAGATCCTCAGGAGCATCTGGGAGATCCCTGTACACACCGTCGGAAGGCAAATAGACGGACTCGGCAGGCAATTCACGCAAATCCGTACGCCTCCAGGCCTCTTCCGTCATAACCGGTAGGGATAAACGGGTAAATGTCTCCCAAGCTTTCTGATGGTAATCGGCAAGAACTCCGGAGGTTGGAACCATCCCGGAGGAAAAAGTAAATTTTTTCGCAGGGGCTTCGCTGCGACGAGATTTTGTAACAACAATCCTTGGTTTTTCTTCCATTTCAGCCCACCGACCCTGACATTTGAAGTTGAATCAACCGATTCATTTCTACAGCATATTCCATTGGCAACTCTTTCACCAACGGTTCAATAAAGCCGGAAACCACCATTGTAGTTGCTTCTTCCTGACTCAGCCCGCGGCTCATGAGGTAAAACAACTGCTCCTCGCCTACTTTAGAAACCGAAGCTTCGTGCCCGATGGTGACATCATCTTCATCAACCTCAATTGACGGATAGGTATCCGAACGAGATTGTGGGTCAAGGATCAGTGCATCGCAAGTTGTATTTGACCGAACACCAACTGCACCTTTATATACCTTGAGCAGGCCTCGATATGAAGAACGCCCGCCACTTCTTGAAATTGACTTGGAAATAACCTTACTGGTTGTATGCGGGGCAAAATGAACCATCTTCGATCCAGCATCCTGATGCTGCCCAGGACCCGCAAAAGCCATTGAAAGCATTTCTCCATGTGCGCCGGGTTCCATTAGATAACAGGAGGGGTATTTCATGGTGACTTTGGATCCCAGGTTGGCGTCCACCCACTCGTGTGTAGCATTGGCATATACCTTGGCACGCTGGGTCACCAGATTGTAAACATTTGTAGACCAATTCT
>JBGOZL010000311.1:0-3895 GCA_041480185.1 Anaerolineae bacterium | reverse complement strand
TCGTGCCGGTGGCTTTGGAGCAAGGATCCAAGTTCGCCATCCGTGAAGGCGGTTTGACCGTCGGCGCTGGTGTGATCACGAAGATTATTGCTTGATCCGGAGATAATTGGAATATAAAATATGGCTAAACAAAAGATCCGTATTCGTTTGAAAGCTTACGACCACCGTGTTCTAGATCAATCTGCGAAACGCATTGTTGAGACAGCAGAACGCACGGGTGCCCGAGTAGTTGGTCCTGTACCCTTGCCAACTAAGAAAGAAAGGTTTACAATTCGGCGCTCGACATTCATTGATAAAGATTCACACGAGCATTTTGAAATCCGCACGCATAACCGCTTAATCGATGTCTTGGACCCAGACTCCAAAACCATCGATATGCTCATGCGATTGAACCTTCCAGCGGGTGTGGACATTGAAATAAAGATTTAGGATTACCGCCTTCATGTTCGGGTGTTAAACGGAGAGCTGAGCTAACAATAACCTCACCGACACCCGACGCATAATGGTGGCAGTGTAAGAGCGGCGCTACACGCGAGCGAACAAACCCCGAGGCTCCACGGTAGACCAGCTGACTGCACTGCGGTTAGGGATGATGCAGCCATGCCCAAGCTGACAGTCCCGATACATAAATTTGATAGGAGAAAACCGAGATGTTAAAAGGGCTCATTGGAAAGAAAATTGGCATGACCCAGATTTTCGTTGAAGGCCAGGCACTTCCGGTCACTTTAATTGAAGCTGGGCCATGTTACGTTACTCAGGTTCGTCTACCCGGAAAAGATGGGTATTCAGCCGTCCAGCTGGGTTTTGAAGAAGTAAGACCAAAAATCCTCACAGGTGGTGAGCTGGGGCATTTGAAGCGCAACACCCTCCCCCCACTCCGCTTCCTGCGTGAATTTCGTGTCAAAAACCCAGATGTCTCCGAAGGTAATCAGATCAATGTAGACCAGGTTTTTTCAGCAGGTGATTTCGTCGATGTCATCGGCACCAGCAAAGGTAAAGGTTTCGCTGGGGGTGTCAAGCGTTATCACTTCAAAGGTCATCACAAAACTCATGGCACTTCTGATCGTGAGCGTGCACCCGGTTCGCGTGGTTCAACCACCACTCCTGGTCGCGTCTACAAGGGAGCGCGCGGTCCGGGTCACATGGGCAACCGCCAGGTTACCACTCAGAACCTCAAGGTCGTCCTGGTCGATAAGGAACGCAATCTGATCGGTGTGAATGGTGCTGTTCCCGGTGCTAAGGGCAGCGTGGTGGAAATCAAGGAAACCCGGAAACAGTAGCCGCATCGCGGCACTGGTCCCCTTTTCTGTGGAGAAAAAGATTATGGAAGTTGATGTCTTGAACATGGAAGGTGAGAAAATCCGCACGGTTGAGCTTCCGGCGCAGATTTTTGAAGCCCCGATTAACATTGATCTGATGCACCAGGCTTTCGTCCGACAGATGGCCAATGCCCGTCTGGGCACTCACAGCACTAAGACCCGCGGTGAAGTATCCGGTGGCGGTAAAAAACCCTGGAAACAAAAAGGCACTGGTCGAGCACGCCAGGGCTCAACCCGCGCTGCCCAATGGGTTGGTGGTGGTAAAGTACATACTCCAAAACCGCGTGACTATACCTTGCCCATGCCGCGCAAGATGCGCCAGGCAGCCCTTCGTTCTGCCTTGTCAGCCAGGGCTTCCGAAAAGGCGATCGTCGTCGTTGAAGAGTTGTCACTTTCCGAAGCCAAAACCAAACTAATGGCTCAGGTAATGGCAAAGCTTGTCGGTGATGATAGTGCTGTCATCCTTATTCCGGCCAAAAACCCGACCTATGAAACGATCATTCGCTCAGCCAACAACCTGGCTGGCATCAAGACCATACTGGCTAATTATTTGAACATCCGCGACTTGCTAAGTTTTGACAAGATCGTCCTGCCGGTGCAATCGCTGGATGTCATTTCTGCCCATCTGGGATAAACAGGAGTCAATCATGAACACAATATACGATGTCCTGCGCCGCCCGATTGTCACCGAGAAATCGAACTTTCAAAATGCGAATCTTCACCAATATACATTTGAAGTTACCAAAGATGCGAATAAGGGTCTGATTAAGGACGCGATTGAAACACTCTTTGATGTCAGTGTTATCCGGGTTAATTTGATCAATGTAGCTCCCAAGCGCACCCGTCGGTGGAAGAGCCGCCGTGTAATGGTTCGCCGCAGCGGGTATAAGAAAGCCATCATCACGCTTGCCGCGGGTGACACGATAGATCTATTTGAAGGAGTTAAGTAATGGCCGTAAAGAAATATAAGCCGGTAACTCCGTCTTTGCGTGGAATGACCGGATATACATTTGATGAAATCACCAAGACCAAGCCGGAACGTTCGCTGATCATCGATAAGCATAAGCATGCTGGACGCGATACAACCGGGCATATTTCCGTCCGCCATCGTGGTGGCGGTAACCGCAGGCATATCCGCATTGTGGATTTCAAGCGTGAAAAACACGGCATACCTGCTAAAGTTTCCGCCATTGAATATGATCCCAATCGCACTGCCCGCCTGGCTTTGTTATTCTATACCGATGGCGAGAAGCGCTACATCGTTGCTCCGATCGATTTAAAGGTAGGTGACTCAGTAATGTCTGGACCAACAGCAGAAGTCCGTCCCGGCAATTCCATGCCGATTTCCAATATCCCAGTGGGAACATTGGTCCACAACCTGGAGCTGAAAGAAGGTCGCGGAGGTCAGCTGGTTCGGTCCGCAGGCGGTGCAGCGCAAGTATTAGCCAAGGAAGGCGATTTTGCTCAGATCCGAATGCCTTCCGGAGAAGTCCGCCTCATCCGCCAGACCTGTTACGCCACGATTGGGCAGGTAGGCAATCTGGACCACAGTAACATCAAACTCGGCAAGGCGGGTCGGAAACGCAATATGGGTATTCGCCCAACGGTGCGCGGTACAGCGATGAGCCCGCGTGATCACCCCCATGGTGGTGGTGAAGGTCGCCAGCCCATCGGCATGCCCGGACCCAAGAGTCCGTGGGGTAAACCAACACGGGGTTATAAAACCCGTCGTAATAAGCTGTCGGATCAATATATAATCCGGCGGCGCGGCAAGAGCCGCAGGTAGTCCATCGTAACCAGGAGTCGAGAAAATGGGACGATCTCTAAAAAAAGGGCCCTTTGTGGCACCTAAACTGCTCAAGAAAATCGAAACCATGAACGAGCGTGGCGAGAAAAAAGTAATCCGCACATGGAGCCGTGCCAGCACGATATTTCCTCAGATGGTTGGCCATACAGTTGCAGTCCATGACGGGCGCAGGCATGTACCCATCTATATTACCGAAAATATGGTTGGGCACCGCCTGGGTGAATTTGCTCCCACACGTACTTTCCGCGGTCATGTTGCCTCTGAGAAGAGAGTGAAGAAAGCGGAGAAAGTGGAATAATCTATGCCTTCACATGATATTCGCGCCCGGGCCCTCGATACCCCTATATCTGCTCAAAAAGCGCGCCTCATTGTCGATGTTGTACGCGGTAAAGATGTCGTACAAGCGATGACGCTGCTGAAATTCATGCCGAATTATGCCGCAAAGCCGGTCTCGAAGCTGCTGGCGTCAGCGGTTGCCAACGCTGAAGAAAACTTTGGCGTAAGCCGTGATGATCTCTTCGTCTATCGCATTTATGCTGATGAAGCTACCACCCGCAAATGGCGGCGTTTTGGACCTCGTGGCAGGTTCATGCCCTGGTTACGACGCTCGTCTCATCTAACCGTTATCCTTCGTGAACGGGAAGGAAAGTAGGAGCTTTTATGGGTCGAAAAGTAAATCCGATTGGTTTTCGCCTTAATATCAACAAGACCTGGGAAGGTCGTTGGTATGCAGAAGGACGCGAATATGTCGAACAGCTGCATCAAGACT
>JBGOZL010000310.1:0-3902 GCA_041480185.1 Anaerolineae bacterium | reverse complement strand
CCACCGCCTATGTCTTTGATGCCAAGAGTGCGCAGATCATCCGGACCTTCACGCCCGGCGGGGAAAACCTTATCCGCAGCGCAGCCTGGTCGCCGGACGGTTCTCAAATTGCCACAGGGCTGTTCAACAACCAAATCCTGATCTGGGATTATCAGACCGGCAAGCAGGTCACCCGACTGGTCCATAGCACGAACGAGGCCATGATGATCAACTATGTCGAGTGGTCACCCGATGGAACAAAGATTGCATTCGCCTCCAGTCGGTCTGGAACCAGGCAATTATGGGTTATGAACAGCGATGGCTCCAACCCAAGACAAGTGACTGACCTGCCATACATGGGTGGGCGTAGCAGCTGGTCCCCAGACGGTCAAAGGCTGGCGTTCTATGCCGGAGTTGTTGCTGACCATAATATTTATACAATCCGGATTGATGGGAGTGACCTGCTGAAACTGACTGAGGTTGGGGACAACCTGGCTCCCAGTTTTTCCCCGGATGGTGAAGGGATAACCTTCACTTCATACCTGGATTGGAACAACGAGATCTACCGAATGCGGGTGGATGGCTCGGACCAGACCCGGCTGACCTTTGACCCGCGCGCAGACTGGCAGCCACGCTGGGGGCCATGAGGAGATATGGAAACTTGGTAGGCAAGCGTGAAGTCTGCTTTCTCAAGCAGGTCTTTGCCATTTTCACCACGCAAGGAGATCTGGCAGGAAAAACAAGGAGGGGTCATGTAACTTTTATTCCACGAAATCGGTGCTTCGGTAATGAGATTTTGCGCACAGCTTGACGGTGCATTATTACTTCATCCCGAATTCCCACAACATATTAAGTTCACGTCGAAGAGTGGTTTCCATATAAACTAGGTCTTGTTTTCAACCCCGTTTTCTTGTATATTATACAAAATTCCCCCATTCGAAACCTCACCGTTGACTTGCCTAGAGAATTAAGAAATAAAAAATATCAAGGAGAACACCTATGACAGAATTACTCAAGCTGCCCTACCTGCAGCGTGATGAAACACGGGGTGATTACCAGGTTTGGATAGTGGATGGTGCATACATCCGTGGGCATATTGATGAGGAATTTACTAATTTTGGCCAACACCACCGGTATCCTTATATCCCCGAGAAGGAATTCTGGGTTGATAAGGAGGCCGAGCATGATGAGCGCAGCTTCTTTATCGATCACTTGTTGGTGGAGCACGACCTCATGGCGAAAGGCGCATCTTATGCCGATGCGATCACGCAAGCTGACCAGGTTGAGCGAAAGGAAAGACGACGCGCGGGGGACGTTCGCAAGGTAACAAATCAAGGGCAGGGACTGCCAGATCCCAGCAATGTTCACGAATCCTTATGGAAAAAATTGGAGAATGGAATTAGCGTGTGGATTGTGAATGGACGACTGGTACGTAGTGCATTTGACATTGACTTCACTGCTGGTGGTCATGACCACGTTTATGAATTCGTTCCGGTAGGGGAGGTCTGGATAGATGATGCGATTGAGGAGAAAGAAAGGGGGTTTGTCCTTTTACACGAATTACATGAAAGGAATCGCATGTCTAGCGGGATGCCCTACAGCAAAGCACATAATGAATCAAGCCGCTTGGAATTCCACTGCCGGCACCATCCTGATGAATTGCATGATGCCCTGGCGGCTGAAGGCTGGGCTTGATCTCTTTCGGTCTTACAGCATTATGATTTTCATTTTGTAGATGTATAAAAAAACTTCCGAGGCCTGACCTCGGAAGTTTTAGCCTTTAGATAGTCTCTGATGCTGGTTTTCGTCGGAACCAGTTGCGCCACTCCTTGTTTTCCCAGACCACCAATACCGGGGAGGCATTGAATATGGAAGAATAGGTGCCGGAGAATACCCCAACAAGTAGGATAACCACAAAATGGCGAATGCTTACACCTCCAAAAAGGGCCAAGGCAAGCAGTGTGATCATGACTGTAAGTTGGGTATTGATCGATCGATCCAGAGTCTGGACAATGGAATGGTTGACAATGGTCGTGAAGTCGATACGTCGGTAAAGGTTCGAGTTCTCACGGATGCGGTCGAAGACCACGATGTCATCGTGAACCGAGAAACCGATAATTGTCAGTAGCGCGGTCAGGAAGAGCGCGTCTGCTTGCCATCCGAGGAAGTGGCCCAGGATCGCTTCCGCTCCGACTGTCACCAGGATATCGTGGATGGTAGCAATAATGGCAGCTGTGCCGTAGCGGAAGGAATTTGGTACTTTTCGGAAGGCGATGGTAATGTAGATCAGGATCGCCAGGGAAGCCAGCGCTACCGCTCCAGCAGCACGGATGGCAACTTCCTTGCCGATCACCGCGCTGACCTGGGTGAAGTTGGTAATAACGACGTCCTGACCATTACCATACTGTTCCTTCAATGCTGTCACGATCTGGCTTTTCAGGGAGTCGTTGATCTCCTTTGAATTAATGGAAAGCGAATCTGTCCCAATCGGCTGTACCAGGGGGTTGGATATGTTTAGCTGAGGGGTGGACATTCCATTGTAAAGTGCCTCAACCTGTGCAATGGTTGGAGGCTGGCCGGAGGCGAATTTAACCTCCAACAAGCTCCCACCTGTGAAGTCTATCCCTAGCGGCAGCCCCCAAAAGATCAGGGCGAGAACACCGGGGATGATAATCAGCAAGGAGATGCCGAAGTACAGGTATCGATACTTAATCAGATTCATTAGGGCTCTCCTGAAGACCGAACCAGCGGGGATGTTCGGTAAATTTAATATTATCCAGCACCACGTGCAGGAAGGTACGGGTGACAATGATGGCTGTGAATAGACTCACCAGCACGCCCAGCGCCAGGGTCAGGGCAAACCCCTTGACCACGCTGGCACCGAAGGCGCTGCCGAACCAGTAGAGGATGATGCAAGTGATGAGGGTGGAGGAGTTCGAGTCGCGGATGGAAGGCCACGCTCGCTTCCAACCCAGGTCTATGGCCTGGCGCAGAGTACGGCCTGCACGCAATTCTTCCTTCAGACGTTCGAAAATGAGGATGTTGGCGTCCACTGCCATACCAATACTCAGAATGAAACCGGCAATACCAGATAGGGTTAAAACGACTGGGATAAGTTTAAAGAGCATCAAGCTGACCAATGCGTAAACCATTAAGGCCAGATCCGCGATAAAACCAGGAAGGCGGTAGTAGATGACCATAAAGAGGATGACGATCAGGAGGCCAATGATACCTGCGAATTCACTGCGGCTGACGGATTCAGCTCCCAGCGTTGCACCCACCGACTGGCTCTCCACCACCTTGATTGGGATTGGCAGCGATCCATAACGCAGTTGTATCGCAAGCTTATTGGCGCTATCTTGGGTGAAACTGCCTTGGATAATTCCTTGCCCGCCGGTGATCTGGTTGCTGATGGTTGGGGTGGATATCACCCGCTTATCCAACACAATCGCAAGATATTGATTGATATGGCTGCCGGTAAAATCAGCGAACAAGGATGCTGAATCGGATTTCAACGTAAAAGCGATTACGAAGCCGTTTAGCGACCCCGCTTGCACGTTGACCGTACTGAGGGCTGCGCCGGTCATGACGGTGTGGTAAATGGTTGGTGTAGGGGTCACAGTTGGACTCGGGGTCGCCCCCGGAGTCTCAGCTGGATTGGTGGTAGGGGTTGTGGCTGGGGTATCTGTCTGGCTGGGGGTGTCGGTTGAGCCTGTGGTGGTTCCAGATGGGGTCCCCGTTGTTGTCGTAGATGAGCTGGATGTACCGTAATCGGTCTGGATGATAGTCCCGGGTGCCACGGGGGACGTACCCATATCCACAAATTCTAGCAAACCGGTTTCTTGAAGTGAAGCGATCACTTGCGCCGGGTCCTGTAAACCAGGAAACTCGGCAACAATGCGGCGTGGTGGTGCAACTTGCAT
>JBGOZL010000309.1:0-3904 GCA_041480185.1 Anaerolineae bacterium | reverse complement strand
CTTGTTACAGACGACCTCCCATCCGAGTGAAGATGTGGAACGGGGAGAGCATTATTTAGATCTGATGAAACCAGGTACAAGAAAGAAGGCGCTTGCCTATTTGGAATCCATGGTCAGCGAAGAGATAATAGACAATAAATCAAAACCGGCATAATCGATGGGTTTTGGGTTTCTTGAAATCAGGCTATAAAACATTAAACTAAAAATATAATAATGGAACCCTTATTCCATTACCGCAAATTGATACCGTTAAATAGCCCGCCTATTTCTAATGGATGTGCGAAGCGAAAGAATTGGTGCGATAATATTATCTAGTCGTGGCATATGGTAAGCTAATAAAGTGCAAGACTCTGTCCTAGATTAAAAAAGAAATTTGGCATATAACTTTGATGTAAAACTGGGTTGAATTTGGAGGGATGCAGCATGGATATTGAAATCAAATCCACAGAAACATTTATTACGAAAATAAGAGGGGTTGCGTCTGCTTGGGATGAGAGAACCACTCCATGGTTTCGGGGAGAACCTCTAGTAGAAGATACTCCTCTGTTACCAAGTTTATATCGACCTTTACCCAGTGGTCAAAGATATGATGAAAACCGGATTGTGCAGTCTTTTCGGCGGATGGCTCCTGCTTTCACAGATTACCGAACACCAGACAAACTTGCAATAGATGAGTGGTTATATTTAATGCAGCATCTTCGAGTTCCTACAAGGCTTCTGGATTGGACCGAGGGAGCTTTGGTTGGTTTATATTTCGCCCTGGATTACCCTAGACCTGTAGTATGGATGCTGAATCCTGATGAATTAAACCAACTGTCCACTCCCGATCAAATAATACCCGGAACATCTCCGCTAACTTGGTTTCAACCGAAGCAAGGAATAAACATAGGGAATGAAAACATTCGCGCAGCTTGGGAGAACGATAAACGCGGACTCGATCTACCCGTTGCCATCAAACCAACTTATATTCACCCCAGAATGAGCGCTCAGAAAAGTTGTTTCACAGTTCATGGTAAAAGGAAAGAACCTCTTTCAAAAATGGTATCGGATCAAATACTTGTTAGACTAATAATCAACCCATCATCTATAGAATCTATGCGCGAGGACTTAGTCAGGCTTGGGATAACTCATACCAGTATGTTTCCGGAAGCCGAATTTCTCGCGAAGGAAATTAAAGAAACATCTACTAAAGGGTGGGTGATTCGGCCAAAAAGCTCCTTCTTTATACAAGAAAAGATAAAAGCCAAAAAGAAATTGAGCCGAAAAACTAAGAAGCCAGTCTAGGGTTGCCCCCCTTAATAACAGAACCTCTATTCCACTACGTCAAATTGACACAGCCAAAAAGCCCGGGGGTTATGCTTTATTCAAGAACCGTTTCACCTTCCCTCCCGCGTCCGGTTCCCGGTTTTTCTTACCAGGCATGGTCCCGTTGAGCGCCTAATCTGTCAACCGAGAGATATTCCCGGGGTCATAGAACTTTAATTACAAGACCAGCCCAGCACAGCTCGCACACCCCGAACCTTCCCCCTGGAACCGGGGTTGTAAATAGTGAGTTCAATACTTTCCACCTATCAAGAAAAAGGAGAATCTTATGAAACTTCGCACATTCCTCACGATTGTAGCGGTCGTGGCACTCCTCTATGGCCTCGGTCTGCTCCTGTTACCATCTTTCATGGCCACAACCTACGGCTTTGGGACAAGCCCCTCTGAAATATTGCTGGCACGTTTCTTCGGTGTTGCAATGCTGACGCTTGGGCTGATCAACTGGCTGGCAAAAGATCTCACCGGCGCCAGCATAAAGCCCATTATTCTCGGCAGCTTGATCGGAGATGCCGTTGGTGCAATCGTTGCCCTCATGGGAACCCTCAGCGGTGTCATGAGCGCAGTCGGCTGGTCAGCGTTCGTAATTTACCTTTTGTTTGTGATTGGATTTGCCTATTTCCAGTTCATGGCTCCCTCCAAATAACCTGACAATGATCCATTGGCCGCTCTGAAGAGAGCGGCTTTTTTTGTTTGGACGTTCTTTTCACACGTCCGGCTGGTTTACGCTACCAGGATTTTGTTTGTCATACCCAGGAACATAGACGATAAAACCTGGCAAGTCAACAATGAATTCCCACCCTTCCGGGAATAATGATTTCCACTACATCAAAATGACACCACTAACTGCAAAATGGGTGAACGCAGTACAAGAAATGGCGCGACAATGGGGATAAGCGAAAGCGGTCCCAGCACTACTGTTGAGCCAACCCGTTGGGCCGCTCACAAAAAAACCTGGTTTGGAAGGGAGATACCATGCTTATCGATAATGCACATATCAGCCGCACCGCATTACAGAACAAGGTTGCCGTCGTTACTGGCGCGGGACAAGGCATCGGGCGCGAGACGGCGCGGATCCTCACACATCTTGGCGCAGCGGTCGTCATCGCCGAAATCAACGAGACCACCGGACAGGCAACCGAACAAATAATTCGCGCCGATGGCGGGCAAGCGTTATTTGTCCACACGGACATTGCGGACGCGGCAAGCATGGAACAAATGCGCGCGCAAGCGATCAAGACATTCGGCAAGGTCGATATTTTCATCAACAACGCGGAAGCAGTCGTATTCAAAGCCGTGATCGATCACAGCATCGAAGAATGGGATCGTGTGTTTGCGGTCAATCTGCGGAGCGTGTTAATCGGCGTCAAGTTATTCCTGCCGGAAATGCTGCAGCGTAAATCCGGCGTTATCATCACGATGCAATCGGCGGAAGGAATGCCATACCTGTCGGCGTATCTCGCCTCCAAAGTCGGCTTGCGTTCTCTCGCATTATCACTTGCCGCTGAAGTCGGCGATGGGAACGGCGTGTCAGTCTATTGTTTTGGACCGGGAATGGTGGACACACCGTCGGCGCAAAAAGCGGCGCGAGAACTTGGACCACTTTATCACGTAACGCCCGAAGAATTCATTCGGTCGAGCGCCCCAGGTGGAAAAATGACCACCGTTGAAGTCTGTGCGACGGGATTGGTGGGGACGATTTTGTTTGCACCCGATTTTCACGGCCAGGGTGATGCACATTATTTGTATGGTTTGGGAAAATTGGAACTGGATGTTGATGGAGAACCAATTCGCACGACGGAAACTGTCGTCGAGACGCCGCGCACGTTCGTTTCATCCACTTCATCACTCGGCGCAGTTCCGCTCAATCGCAAGATGGAAGAGGTGGTGCGTGGAAATCAAAAGGAATACGAATCGCTATCGATGTTTCAAAAGCCAGTCATCAAGCGAATGTTCCAGCAAGGCACAGGACTAAAAGTCGAAGAGTGGATTGCCCGCGCAGAGGCGATGACACGCGCTCTGGAAACCGGAACAACCACTGTCCAGATGCGCGCTGATTATATCCAACTTCTACAGCGGATGATCGCATATATCACCAAGCAAGAATCGGATGCGCGCGGCTGGATCAAAGACCCAAAGCAATTAGATATCGCCCTCGCGGCGCTTGTTGAACGAAAAGCCACCGCGCAAGAATTGGCGAATGCACTGAAAGAAGTGGAAAAGAACGTCACCTCTTGAAAAGCCTGCCGGCAGGTCAGCACCGGGTAGAGCCCAAAACCCGATTGCAGCGGACGTCGCACTCCTCTATGGCCTCGGTCTGTTCCTGTTACCATCTTTCATGGCCACAACCTATGGCTTTGGGACAAACCCCTCTGAAATACTGCTGGCACGTTTCTTCGGTGTTGCAATGCTGACGCTTGGGTTGATTACCTAGCTGTCAAAAGATCTCACTGGTGCCAGCATAAAGCCCATTATTCTCGGCAGCTTGATCGGAGATGCCGTCGGTGCAATCGTTGCCCTCATGGGAACCCTCAGCGGTGTCATGAGCGCAGTCGGCTGGTCAGCGTTCGTAATTTACCTTTTG
>JBGOZL010000308.1:0-3913 GCA_041480185.1 Anaerolineae bacterium | reverse complement strand
TCCGACGCCAATTCCTTTTCGGTCATGCCGACTTTTATCAGCGGGATGGTTGCTTCCAGCGCGGACTGAGCCACCTTGATAGCCTTGCGCATGGCAGCAATTTCATCGGCATCCTTCCGGATCCGTAGAATGCTGACCACATCTGAAGCATCCTGGAATTCCGCTTCAGGCGCGCTAGATTTGATCTGCCAAAACTCAAGTAGCCTCATCTGCCGTGGCTCCACCCCGATGCGTTTTCCATCCAAATTGAGACACTTGACCGCCTTGCGGAAGACGCCCTCCCAATCCGTGGGGCTTTCCCCATAGGGGAAGGCCTTGATCCCGTACGGCAGGCTGCTAACTTTGAGCATTTCCAGTTCCGGCAGGATGATGACAGGGTCATTCCCGGAAGTGAAAAGGACTACGACCGGGCGTTCCGAGAGATGGAAATGCAGCCCTGTTAAATAGATCATGCTCGGGCCGGCATTTAATGCTAATGCATCCAGCCCGGCGGTCTTCAATGCGGCAGATAGTATGGAAATTCGGGAGGAGCTCATCGATCATCCTTTCATCGATAATGATCCAAAGCTTTCATTTTTTTGATCTAATGGCATTTTAAGATTTATATTGGTGAAATTGCTTTACAAAAACCACCTTCACACCCCAATCGATCAGGGCTGGAAATAGCGTTTCTAGTGCAACGACCAGACTGAACCACCATGGGATCACCAGCATCCGGCGCGGATGCTTTGCCAGGCTCACGGTCTGGCGCGCCACGTATTCGGAGGTCATATTGATCCACTCAGGCAGTTTGATGTTCCGTTTGAGGGGGCTATCCGCGTTATTCTGTCCGAAATCGGTGGTTGCCGGGCCAGGATACATTCCGGAGACATGAACACCCAGCACCCCTACCTCCCTCCGCAGGGCGTCGGTAAAACCGCGCATGCCAAACTTAGTTGCGGCATAGACGGTGTACATTGGTGCCGCGATCAGCCCTGCCATCGAAGACATGTTAATGATATGACCTTCCTTGCGGGCCAGCATGGACGGCAGGACTGCGCGCGTCAATTGCATCGTCCCCCCTAAATTGACCTTCAATTGCATGTCGATGTCGGCTGCGGGATCAAACGTTTCTAACCAGTTCAAGCTTCCCAGCCCGGCATTATTTAATAGGACGTCTATCCGCCCATAAGTATCCAGCACGGTCCGGACGGCAGCCTCGATCTGGGTCTGTTCGGTTACGTCGAGCTGCAGGGGGAGAGCTTGCCCGCCCGTGAGATGGATCTCTTCTGCTAGCGCGGTCAAGCGGTCCATTCGCCGTGCAGTAAGGATAACAATGGCACCTTCCTTGGCAAACAACCTTGCGGCATCCGCTCCAAAGCCCGATGAGGCGCCGGTAATGAAGATTACTTTATTATTTAGCGAATGTCGCATGCCTTCCTCTGTTTAATAAATAAATGACGCAAATATTGTATCCCATTTGCGTCATTCACAGTTTTGGAGTTAGCAGCTTATTCTTCTGCGGCTTCACCCGTCTCTTCCGGCTTGCGCCGTGGATGGGGTGGCTCAAGCGCCCCTTTTGCGGCCAGGGCAATTTCTAACACCTGGTCCATGTGTTGCATGGCCAGGATCTTCAAATCCTCCCGCACCTTCTTGGGCACATCCACCAGGTCTTTCAGGTTTTTCTCCGGAATAAGCACCACCTTTAGCCCGGCGCGGTGGGCAGCCAATACTTTTTCGCGCAGCCCTCCGATGGGAAGAACCCGCCCGCGCAGGGTGATTTCCCCGGTCATGCCCACTTCCTTATGCACCGGTCGGCCGGTCAGCGCAGAGATGAGCGCTGTTGCCAGGGTGATGCCCGCTGATGGACCATCCTTGGGGATGGCGCCCTCTGGCATGTGCACGTGGATGTCCATCCGCTCGAACACCTCCAGGTCGATCCCCAGCAAAGATGCCCGCGATTTGACATAAGTTAACGCGGCCTGCCCGGATTCCTGCATCACATCCCCGATCTGGCCGGTCATCTGCAGGCTCCCCTTGCCGTCCAGTACGGCCACTTCGATGGAAATGATCTCCCCACCGTTCTCTGTCCAGGCCAGACCGGTGGCAACACCCACTTCATCCTTGCGCTCGGCTTCGGTCTGGAAGAACTGCTGGGGGCCGAGGAATTTCTCGATCAGCTCTGGCAGGATGTCGGTGGGATAACGCTTCTCTTCCGCTTTCCAGCGCGCCACCTTGCGGCAGATGCGCCCGATCTCGCGCTCCAGGTTGCGCACCCCCGCTTCGTAGGTATATTCGCGGACGATGCGTTGGAGCGCTTCAGTGGTGAAGGTCACACCCAAGGACTCGATCCCGCTTTCTTCCAACTGGCGGGGGATCAGGAACCGCTCGGCAATGGTGAGCTTTTCTTCCTCGATGTAACCGGGGAACTCGATCACCTCCAACCGGTCCAGCAGGGCAGGCGGGATGGTCATCAGCGTATTGGCGGTAGTGATGAACATGACCTTGGATAGATCGAAGTCCAGTTCGAGGTAATGGTCGCTGAATGCGTGATTCTGTTCAGGGTCGAGTACTTCCAGCAGGGCAGACGAGGGGTCCCCTCGAAAGTCCTGTCCAAGTTTGTCGATCTCGTCGAGCATGAACAGCGGGTTCGCGGTTCCGGCCCGCTTCATCGTTTGGAGGATTCGCCCAGGCAACGCGCCGATGTACGTCCGGCGATGACCGCGGATCTCCGCCTCGTCTCTTACTCCACCGAGCGACACGCGCACAAATTTGCGCCCCAGCGATTCAGCGATGGATTGACCGAGCGAGGTCTTCCCCGTCCCAGGCGGGCCGACGAAGCACAAGATTGGCTGCCGCTCCTTCTTGGGCTTCAGCGAGCGCACGGCGATGTATTCCAGGATGCGGTCCTTGGCTTTCTTCAGCCCATAATGATCGCGCTCCAGGATGCGGGCGGCGTGTTTTACGTCCAGATTGTCTTTGGTGGATTGCTGCCAGGGCAGGTCCAGGATCCAGTCCAGGTAGGTGCGGATGATTCCTACTTCGGGTGCCATGGCTGGCATCTGGTTCAACCGTTCGAGTTCCTTGATGGCGGTGGTGCGCGCTTGCTCAGGTAGTGAAGCCGCATCAATTTTCTTTTTCAGATCGTTCAGGTCGCGCGTAAAAATGTCGCCTTCGCCCAGTTCGGTCTGGATCTGCTTCATCTGCTCGCGCAGGTAAAACTCCCGCTGGCTCTTATCCACCTCATCCTGGACGCGGCTGTGGATTTCATCCTCAAGTTCCAGCACATCCAGTTCCTGGGCCAGCAATTTATTGATCCGCTGGAGCCGCTGGCGCGCGTCCTTCATCAGCAGTAATTGCTGGCGCTCTGTCAGGGCGATCGAGACTGCTGTGGCAATCATATCCGCCAGCCAGCCCGGTTCGGCGATATTCATGGCGAAAAGGTGGGCCTCTTCGGGGATGGCGCGGTCGAGTTGGACGCAGCGGTCGAACAGGTCCAGGGCATTGCGCATCAGCGCCTGGGTGGTTTTGTCGGCAGTTGCCGGTTCATCGATCACTCTCGCCCGCACCCTCAGCACCGGCGTCAGGCGGGTAAACTCCACCACTTCCACCCTTTTCCGTCCCTGCACCAGCGCTGAGGAGGAACCATCTGGCATCGATAGTAGCCGTCCCACAGCCATTTCCACACCGATGGGCAGGAAATCCTGGGGGCCGGGATTTTCCACGTCCGAGTCGCGCTGGGTCAGGCCGATGATGGTTCGGTCGTGTTCGTGCGCTTCCTGGATTGCTAGCAGGCTGGCCTCGCGCGCCACAAAAACCGGCGTGACCATGTGGGGGAAGACGACGATATCCCTCAGCGGCAGGACCAGCGCCTCGATGCAGCATCCTCATCCGGCGTGGCATTTGCAACCCGGTACAATTCATCGGTACGCTG
>JBGOZL010000307.1:0-3920 GCA_041480185.1 Anaerolineae bacterium | reverse complement strand
TAATGTTTTGGCTACTTCCAGGGTAACGAAAATGTCGCGATCGAACAGTTCGTGGCGACATTTACCGGTGAATGACTCGCTATCAGCCAACCTAACAAATCTATGCGGGTAGTGGTATAAAAGAGAAGACAGATATAAACGCTTCCATAGAAACGACCAATGACATATTATTCTTTTTTTAAGGAAATTATTTCATGAAAGTTGCAGTCATAGGCGGCGGCTCCACGTATACCCCTGAACTGGTCAATGGTTTCTTAGACCGCATGGATCAATTTCCACTTAATGATCTCTGGTTGATGGACATTGATGCTACCCGGCTTGAAATCGTCGGTGGATTTGCCCGGCGCATGGTGGAAACCAGGGTGTCGCCATTCAAGGTTGTACTGACAACCGATCAGCGCGAGGCTATAAAAGATGCATCCTATGTGATTACACAGTTGCGTGTCGGCCAGATGGAAGCACGCCGCAACGACGAGTACCTGGGCAAGCGTCATGGCCTGATCGGTCAGGAGACGACCGGTGTGGGCGGGATGGCCAAGGCTCTACGCACGATACCGGTCATTCTTAAAATTGCTGAAAATTTGCGTGAGCTTGCTCCTGGTGCAATGTTGGTAAATTTTACCAATCCTTCAGGTCTGGTGACACAGGCCTTGAGTAAATATGCTCCAGATGTAACGGCAGTCGGTGTCTGTAATGTACCAATTACTACCAAGATGAAGATTATCGATGAGCTTGAACGGGCGACAGGCAAACACATTGATCCCGAGCGCGCCGAGTTACGCACCCTGGGCCTGAATCACCTTTCCTGGCACCGGGGTTTCAGCTTGGACGGGGAGGATATCTGGCCACAGGTGATCGAAGGTTACATCACCTCACTTAAAGAGGAAGAAGACCCCGAATGGGACCCGCACACAATCGAGGTCCTGCACATGATCCCCAATTATTATCTGCAATATTACTATCATACTGATAAGAAACTGGCCTCCCAGGAAGATTGGCCGCCTTCACGGGCCGAGGAAGTTATTGAGATCGAGAAAGGCCTGTTGCGCGAGTATGCCGATCCCAACCTGAAGAAACCCCCGGCAGACTTGATGAAGCGCGGCGGTGCGTACTATTCAACAGTTGCAACCCAATTGCTCAATGCTCATTACAACGATTTAGGCGAGACGCACATCGTCAATACCCGCAATAATGGGGCTGTAAAGGAGTGGCCTGCGGATTGGGTTCTGGAAATGCCGGCAAAGATCAGCCGGAAAGGTGTTGAGCCATTTCCGGCTGAGCCTTTGCCTCCTGTATGCTTTGGCCTGATTGCACAAGTTAAAGCATACGAGATGTTGACGGTCGAAGCGGCGGTTCACGGCGACCGCAACGCAGCTTATGAAGCCCTGCTGGCCCATCCGCTAGGGCCAATGGCGGATAAGATCCCGGCAGTGCTCGAGGATATACTTGAGACCCATAAACCTTACTTACCACAGTTTTGGAAGAAATAAAGATTGGAGTTACCCAGTGAAGCAAACCTCCACAGGAAATAAGCCTGCGGCGATTATTTTTTTGAACCTAACCAAACATGATGCTCCAGGCGGCGTCCCCGCCGCCAAAGACGATGGCGAGAGTACATTCGGTTTTAAAACTAGTCTCGAAAGAACAC
The DNA here is from genome assembly GCA_041480185.1 of Anaerolineae bacterium. Taxonomy (GTDB): domain Bacteria; phylum Chloroflexota; class Anaerolineae; order Anaerolineales; family Villigracilaceae; genus UBA877. The sequence goes on along the minus strand of JBGOZL010000307.1, from coordinate 2,272 downwards.
ATGGACAAAAAACTCTTCAAAAGATATGATTAAGATGTTCTCCTTTTTCAGCGAGCCTTGGTGGCCAAAGATATTCCGTTCGAAACCAAGGCTCGTTTGATGAACTTGTATAGCCAGCTCAATCCAGTTCAACTGAGAACCATGATCGATGCGAGAGCAGCAATACTTTGGAAAATCTCACAGTAACATTCCGGTCTGAGGAAACATAACCCCTATCGTAACATTTAGCATTGAGGCATCACGGATGCAAACCCATCCCATGACTTCGTTGGTATCGTGCGTCTGAAAATATGCCCGGTTACGGCAAGATCTCTTCAGCGGATGGCTGAAGATGGTTGGCTGCCGAAGTGACAGATTAAATGGAGCAGGTGCCATGGAACGGATCGGCTTCTTGCTGAAAGTTAAGAAAGAAAAAGTAGAAGAGTACAAAAAACACAACCAGAATATCTGGCCTGAAAGGTTGGTATCTTTCCGCCAGGCTGGCTGGCACAATTATCCAATATTTGACCATGGAGATGGTTTGCTTTCTGGTTATTTTGAAATTGAACTAAGCTTCCAGGCGGCACAGGCAAAAATGGCTGCCAGAGAAATCAATTTGCGCCGGCAGATATTCGTGGCCCCTTATTTTGACTCGCCGGATAACGGACGCCCGGATGAGATGATCTTAAAGCTCGATGAGATTTTCCACCTTGATTGATTCAAAAAGAGGCTGAGCATTATGGGGAGCACGCACAACTACCTGGCAGTTGACCTAGGCGCTGAAAACGGCAGGGTGATCATAGGAACTCTGGAGGAAGAACGTTTGTCGCTGGTGGAAGCTCATCGTTTTGCGAATATTCCGGTGCGTCTTTCCGATGGGCTTTACTGGGACGTCCTCCATATTTGGTCGGAAATCAAGTCTGGGATATCAACCGCTGTGTCAAGATACGGTAAGCAGTTGGACGCAATCGGAGTGGACACTTGGGGGATCGACTTTGCCCTGCTGGATAAAAAGGGTGCTCTGCTCGCCAACCCATTTCACTACCGTGACAAGCGAACCGACGGTATGTATGCTGAAGCGTTTCGGCGCATGACACGCGAAAGCATCTTCGAGAACACCGGTATTCAGTTCATGGAGGTCAATACTCTATACCAGCTGCTAGCGATGGTCGTGAGAAAATCGCCGCTGCTTAAAACAGCCCAAACCCTATTGACCGTACCCGATCTTTTTAATTATTGGTTAACCGGGAAAATTATTTGTGAGTTCACAAACGCGACTACCACGCAATGCTTCAACCCGCACAAGCGCGATTGGGCTTACCCGGTACTCGGAGCGTTGGGTATCCCGGAACATCTCTTCCAGCCGGTGATTGAACCAGGTACGGTGATCGGCAGCCTGAATCTCGGTGTGGCGAATGAGGTTGGAGCACGACGGATTCCGGTTGTTGCTCCTGCTTGCCATGACACCGGTTCGGCCGTGGTAGCCATTCCGGCAGAGGGAAAAAACTTTGCCTGGATCAGCTCCGGCACGTGGTCGATCCTAGGCGTCGAGGTCGACCAACCAGTGGTAACTGAACAGACCCTCAAGTACAACTTCACAAATGAGGGCGGTGTCTTTGGAAAGTGGCGATTGTCTAAAAACGTTATGGGGTTATGGCTTCTACAGGAGTGCCGCCGCACTTGGGCGAGCCAGGGTGAGGAACTTTCTTATGACGAGATCACCCACATGGCTTCGCAGGCCAGACCCTTCCAATCCATCATCGATCCGGACTTCAGCGGATTCCTACATCCGGATGATATGCCTGATCAGATCCGACAGTATTGTAATAACTCCGGTCAATCAGTTCCGCAGGACAAAGGTGAACTCATCCGCTCCGTGTTGGAAAGCATCGCCCTAAAGTATCGTTGGGTGCTGGAACGATTAGAGGAGATCACCACTACGCGCTTCGAGCGAATACATATTATCGGCGGAGGAACCCAGAACCGCCTGTTGAATCAATTCACCGCGGATGTCACGCATCGTACCTGTCTCACCGGACCGGTGGAAGCGACTGCCCTAGGTAACGTGTTAATGCAGGGGATTGGGCTGGGGCACATTGAGTCTTTGGAATGCGCGCGGAATCTGGTACGCATATCTTTCCCACCCTCAGTATACTTACCAGGGGAATCGAAGGAATGGGATCAAGCCTATGGGCGGTTGTTAGAAGTGATAAAAAGATGACCGGGGTAGGGATAAAAGAAACATGGATGAAGGTCGGGTTATTGGAAATGAGCGCTCGGTCAATATTGCTGG
>JBGOZL010000306.1:0-3931 GCA_041480185.1 Anaerolineae bacterium | reverse complement strand
GGCCGCCACGACCCCGAGACGGGCCTGCCACTGCGCGTGCTTGATTTTCTCAAATCCCTAAACATTATCATCGAAGCAGCGATCGTTGAAAAAGTGGACCTGGTCATTTTTGCCGGGGACGCCTACCGTGACCGCTCTCCAGCTCCCACCTTTCAGCGCGAATGGGGGAAACGCATTATCCGCCTTTCGAAGGCGGGCATCCGGACCCTGCTGCTGGTGGGAAATCATGACCTTTCACCCGCCCAGGGTCGTGCCACTTCTGTCCAGGAGTTCGAGACACTCGATATTCCCTGCGTCACAGTGCTGGACAAACCTCAATTTCTTTCAGCAAAAGACCTGGGCTTGCCTGCCCAGGTAATCGCAATCCCGTGGGTCTCACGCTCCGGGCTGATGGCTGCCATGGATGCGACCGCTGATGAAATACTGCCGAACATCGAAGAACGGCTCACCATATTGGTCAACCAGTGGTTGGAACAAGCAGACCCCACCCTGCCTATCATCCTCACTGCCCATGCTTCCGTCCAGGGGGCAAAATTAGGCTCGGAACGCACTATCATGCTGGGTGCAGACATGCTTCTACCCGGCTCCCTTGTACGTGACTCGCGCCTGGATTACGTAGCCCTCGGTCATATCCACAAATCGCAGGACCTTAACGAGAACGCCCATCCTCCGGTCATTTATCCCGGTTCCATTGAGCGCGTCGATTTTGGGGAGGTGGGCGATGACAAGTTTTTCGTCATTGCTGAGGTCACCCGCGGAAAAACCCGCGTCGTGTGGCGTAGGCTGGAGCATATTCGTCCGTTTATTGACCGGCACCTCACCCTGGAGTCTCCGGAAAATGTGACTGAGACTCTCAAATCCGCCTTGCCGCCAGTTGAAGAATTGGAAGGCGCTATCATCCGTCTGACTGTGGACTACATCCGCGAATGGGACAATCTGATTGATGAGCCGGCTTTGCGCCGCTATGCTGAATCGGCCTTTGAATTCCACTTGATCAAGCACCCACAAATTGAAGCCCGCATCCGCCTGCCTGCCAACCAGGCAGTGAGCAGCTTGGGTCCGCTCGAACTTCTCGACCAGTATTGGCGCACCGGTCACGCGGAAGAGAACGACGCGGACACCCTCCAGAAAATGGCAAAAGAAATTATCGAAGAGGAGTAGGGGCGGATGTCCACCCTTATGAGAGCACCCTTTCCCGTGGGATATAATCGGTTTGAGCTGGTGCCTGCTTAAATTATGCGTTGGATTTATATTTCCCCTCACTTTGACGATGCCGTGCTTTCATGCGGCGGCTTGATTAGGGAACAGGCTCAAAAAGGCCTCCCTGTTGAGATCTGGACGATTTGTGCCGGAGATGCTCCCCCCGGACGCCTTTCCTCTCTAGCCGTGGCTTGTCACACACAATGGGGAATTAAATCTGCCCGGAATGTGGTGGCTGCACGCCGTCGCGAAAACCAGGCGGCAGCCGGGCTGTTAGGGGCTGAGACCGTGGACTTCAGCATCCCCGATTGCATCTACCGCCGCTCCCCTACCGGGGAAGTGCTCTACTCCACAGATGTATTTGTTCCTATAGATCCAATCGAAAAGGGTCTGGATGCAGAAATCTCCACTGCGCTTACCTCAGAAATACAGCCGGGGGATAACATTGTCAGCCCGCTGGCGATCGGTGGTCATCTGGACCACGTTCTTACACGCCTCGCTGCTGAACGCCTCGATTGTCCTTTATGGTACTATGCTGACATTCCGTATCTTATCCACCAACAGAAAATGCTGGTTCCCGCCACCAAAGGGTTGCGCGGCACCCGATATCCGGTCTCTGAGAAAGGACTAGAGATGTGGCAAAGTGGAATCGCCGCTTATTCCACCCAAATTTCTATGCTCTTTCAGACCTCAGAAAGGATGCGGGAGGCAATCCGCCTCTACTGGGAAACCCGGCCTGGGTTCCGGTTGTGGTGCCGGGCATAAATCATGTTTTTTTTTATGAAACCGAGTGAAACAAAGCATTTTGAGTGGGATTAATCCCCCAAAATACCCATTAATTTCACGGCCGAGCTATTCCCGGTAAAATGCTTGCTTTTCGAATAAAATCTAGTATAATATTGCCGGGTAGGGAATCCTACGCAAGCTGCATCTCTGTTTCAGAGATGCTTGTATTTTCTCAGGAAGACTAAGATGCCATCGACATTCTTGACCAAAGTAGGCTATCAAAAACTAGCCGACGAGCTTGAATATCTGCGCACTACCAAGCGGTTGGAAGTTGCCAACCGTCTCCATGAGGCCATGGAAGGTGGCGAGCTGATCGAGAATGCAGAATATGAAGCTGCCAAAAACGAGCAGGCCTTCGTTGAGGGTCGCATCCAGGAATTGGAAATGATCCTGGCCTCGGCTCGTGTTATTGACGAAAAGGGAAAAAAAGACAAAGGGGATCTGGTGCAGGTTGGTTCACTCGTCACAATAAAAGAAGATGGCAGCAGCTCGGAAAAGTATTCCATCGTCGGTGCGGCGGAAGCCAATCCGCGCGAAGGAAAGATCTCGAATGAATCGCCGATCGGCAAAGCCATTTTGAATCATCGCGCCGGGGATGAAGTGAATGTCGAGGCCCCTGGTGGAACTTTTAAAGTGAAAATCGTCAAGGTCGAATAAGTCTGGGGCACACAAATCAGACCCCGCGCATGCTTTCTGGTGCGCGGGGTTTTTGTTGAAAAAATATGTTTGAAAGGGTCCGTCATGACTGAATATACTTCCCTTGAAAAAATCCGTCTTGAGAAAATTGAGGCACTCCGTAAGGAGGGCGTGGAGCCGTATCCAACCCGCGCCGAACGGACGCATACCTCCGCACAGGCGATTGCCATTTTCGAAGAAGCTGAAACGATGCACCTCGCGGACCAACCGCCAGCTGAGGTTAAGGTCACTCTCGCCGGGCGGATTCGCGCTTCACGCGCCATGGGAAAACTTACATTCGCCCACATTGAAGACGTTGACGGGCGCATCCAATTATTCCTGCGCATGAACGAACTCGGCCAGGAGCGTGTGGATTGGTTCAACAAGATGCTCGACATCGGTGATTTCATCCAGGCTTCTGGAGTGATGTTTCGCACTAAAACCGGTGAGCCAACTCTCCATGTCCACGACTTTAAACTGCTTGCCAAGGCGGTCAGTCCACTCCCCGCAGCCAAGGATGAAGTCACAGAAAGTGGCGAAACTGTCAGGCATGCCGCCCTGGAAGACCCTGAGCTGCGCGCCCGCCAGCGCTATGCCGATCTGGCTGTCAATCCCGCAGTACGTGACACCTTCCGCAAGCGGGCTGGCATGATTCGTGCTCTGCGTGAGTTCCTTGATTACAATGGTTTCCTTGAAGTTGAAACACCAATTCTGCAGCCACTTTATGGCGGTGCCGCGGCAAGGCCATTCACCACGCATCACAACCAGTTAAAACAGGATTTATTTCTGCGCATCTCTTTTGAACTCTACCTCAAACGCCTGTTGGTCGGCAACCTGGAACGCGTCTACGAACTCGGGCGTGACTTCCGGAATGAGGGTGTTTCTTATAAACACAACCCGGAGTTCACGCAGTTGGAATTTTATTGGGCCTACGCTGATTACCTCCAGGTGATGGAACTGACCGAGCAGATGGTTTCGTATGTCTGCCAAAAAGTAACCGGCGGAATGGAAATTACTTATCAGGGATCCACCTTGGACTTTACCCCTCCATGGCGCAGGTTGTCGATGTCTGACGGCATCCTTGAAACGAGTGAGATCGACATTGCCAAACACCCCACTGCCCGATCCCTATTCGCTGCTATTGCCGCCAAGGGCAAAACACCCAATCCGCAGGCCACCCGCGGTAAATTGATCGATTTCTTATTGAGTGAGTATCTGGAACCGACGCTTATTCAACCAACCTTCGTGTGTGACTATCCGCGTGATATTT
>JBGOZL010000305.1:0-3940 GCA_041480185.1 Anaerolineae bacterium | reverse complement strand
TCTGACTACCGGCGGTCAGCCGTTGCCACCCGTCCTATTCCATATTTCCCCCCTGCCCTACGATCTGATCATCTCCCCCCGTGATAAAATCCAACAGGATGCTGCCATATCCCTGGTTCCAGACTTGAGCGTTGACAAGCAAAACAATCTCGAAAACCAGGTGGATTCCGGCCTTAATGTTTCATCACTAGTGGTACCAGTGGGTGGGATTGGATCCTACCCCACCATGGTCATGCGCACCACCGCACTCGACTGGCTCTCGGATACCATTGCCCATGAGTGGACTCATAATTGGCTCTCCCTCCGCCCACTTGGTCTGAACTACGATACTTCTCCCGAGCTCCGCACGATGAACGAAACAACCGCATCCATCTCCGGGAATGAGATATCCATTCTCGTTTTAAAAAAGTATTACCCCGAACTGGCTGCTGAATTCGCCATTCAAACCGTCAGCATGCCGATTAGTCCACCCCAGGCTGATTTCAATTTCAATAATGAGATGCACATCACCCGCGTTCACGTGGACGAGTTGCTTGCCGCGGGAAAAGTCGCAGAAGCTGAGGCTTACATGGGACAGCGCCGACAGTTCTTCTGGGATAATGGGTATGCCATCCGTAAAATCAACCAGGCTTACTTTGCCTTCTATGGAGCTTATGCCGATGTACCCGGTGGAGCAGCAGGCGAAGACCCGGTTGGCCCAGCCGTACGCGCCTTGCGGGCGCATAGTACCACGTTGACTGATTTCTTAAATAAAATTTCCCAGATGTCCTCCTTCCAGCAACTTCAAGCCGCAGTATCTCCTTGAGAGGGAAATCAAATGAGAAAATATATCGGCATTCTACTAGCCTCTGCTTTTATCCTGGTCTCTTGCTCCCCTGCACGAGCTACCACCACACTGATCCCACTGTCATCTCCCACTCCCCTGGTTTCTCCGGTCACCCCCGCCTCCACTGCCTGTACATTGCTTCACTTCCCGGTCACTCCCGAAGCAGCTCTGGGAGCAGAGTTTGAAGGCCGCAGTCATGTCAGTGGACCGGTAGATGCGCCGGTAACCATCGTCGCTTTTAGCGATTATCAATGCCTGCCTTGCGCTTTCCTGGCTGCCAGCCTGAGGCAAATCCGTTTGACCCATCCAGACGATGTGCACCTTGTTTATTTTCACGCTCCGCAGACTGTCAACGATAAAGACAACCTAGCGATCCAGGCAGTGGAAGCAGCTGACCTGCAAGACAAGTTCTGGGAAATGAACGACCTGCTATTTGAGAAACAGGCTGAATGGATCGCACTGGCACCATCGGATTTTGAAGCCTGGGCGGCAACCCAGGCAACCGGCCTAGGAATGAATCCCACAAAGTTCCGAACCGATTTCGTAGGGACTGTTGTGGAAGATCGCCTGCAGCAAGCCATCCAATCCGTTGCACTCCAGCCGTTCGTGCCACCACGTTTATACGTCAACAGCACTTCTCCATACACTTCACTTGCCGATTTTGCGAGCCTGGATACTGTGGTGCGAATGGACGCGCTGGTGGCGCGCCAATTCAGCGCCTGCCCTCCAAATATCATTAACCCGTTCAAACAATACATTGCCACTTTGCACACAACTAAAGGGGATGTGGTCCTCCAGCTCTATCCAGAGATAGTTCCCATTGCTGTAAATAACTTCGTTTTTTTGGCACTCAGTGGTTGGTATGATGACATCACCTTTTACCGTATGCTCCCCACTGATCGGGTAATGAGCGGTGACCCAAGCGAGACCGGGTTGGGCAATCCCGGGTATCTATTCGAGACCGAAATTGCGGCCGGCCTAAGTTTTAACAAACCAGGCATGTTAGCAATGGATAACGATGGACCAAGCACGAACGGCAGCCGTTTCTTTATCACTTTGGAATCCAATCCGCAATTAGATGGGCAGTACACCATCTTTGGGCAGGTATTAAGTGGCCTGGACATTTTATCTGCCTTGACTCCCCGCAACCCCCAGCCGGGTATTTATCTTCCGCCTGGAGATGAATTGATCAGCGTCAGGATCGACGAACGATAGGAATCTCCATGCAACCCAGCCTTAGCCTGAATCATCGACATGACAACCTGTTTATCATTTTCAGCAGCCTTGGCATGCTAGGACTGCTGATACGCGGTGCTTACCAGGTTGTTACCGGTATTATGTATTTTGATCCTGCAGACACCTCGAGCCTGGCTTCCAGTATGTTGGATGCCCTCGCCATGCTCTTCTGTGCAGGGTTGCTCCTGCCAATGCTGGTCTATACCGTCAGGCGATTGAAGGGGGCGGCAGTTCCCCCAGCCGCGATTCAACCGGTCAAGTTCTGGCAGGTTTCGGTATTGGTCGCTATCTGGGTGTTGGCTGTAATCATTGGGACAGTGCTTGCCAGTTCGTTTGCTTACGGCTGGGTCGCGGCCGCACCGTTGTTCCTGCTCGGCATTAGCCTCCCCATCCTCTGCCTGCTCTGGGTTGGAGTGGGAGGCATCCCCGTTGGGTCTCGCCGCCGGGTGTGGTCCGTCTTCAGTTTTGGCCTGGTCGGGAGCACTCTTACGGCGATATTGCTGGAATACCTAGTCATAGGTGCCGGTATTGTGGCAATTGGAGCCCTGGCAGTATCAAACCCGGAATTGCGTACAGTCATAGACCAGATCAGATCCCAGGTGACAAATGCCAAAGCGGGGGATATGCAGGCATTGATGACTGCATTATCTCCCTACCTGACCAATCCACTGATCATCCTTTCCATACTGGTATTTGCCTCTGTGTTAACCCCCTTGATCGAGGAGTCAGCAAAGCCGGCGATCATCTGGTTCATGGGAAAAGGGCTTCGATCCCCCGCTGAAGGTTTCGTAATGGGTGCATTGTGTGGGGCAGGATTTGCGATGCTGGAGGGACTCATGGCTGCAAGTGGCGCTACGCAGATGTTGGGTTTTGGACTGGCGGGTCGAGCCGCAGCCTCCCTCATGCATATCACCAGCAGCGGGATATTGGGCTGGGGCATCGCATCCGGCCGGCTGGAAAAACGCTACGGGCGACTGGCATTGACCTTCCTGTTCTCCGTAAGCATTCATGGATTGTGGAACGGAGCAGCAATCATGGCTGTCTATGGCTCGTTGCGTGTCATGGCCCAAAATACCCTGCAGCTTGATCTACCCAGTGCATTGTTCGTGGTGGGTGGAATAGGGATACTAATCCTGGAACTGGTCGTAATGCTCACCGTATTTCCGTTGATCAACCGGTCCCTGCGAAAATCGGTCCAGACTGCTGCCCAACCTTCATTGAAATCTGATATAATCGCTCCGATTTCAAGTTCAAACTCGAGGGAAACCAATGGATTGGATTCTAAAAATAATTAATTTCCTCCTGCATGTGGATACATATCTGAACGATATCATCATCCGCTACGGAGCCTGGACTTACGGGCTGCTTTTCCTCGTCATCTTTATGGAAACCGGCTTTGTCGTCACCCCTTTTCTCCCCGGTGATTCGTTCATCTTTGCAGCCGCAACATTCGCTGCCCGTGGCGCACTCAACCCCTGGCTGATATTTTTAATCCTGTCGATTGCCGCCGTAAGCGGGGATTCGGCCAATTACTGGATCGGTCACACCGTAGGTGCCAAAGCCTATACCGGCGAGGTTAAGTGGATCAAGAAGGAATATATGGACCGTACCCATGCCTTCTTTGAAAAACACGGCGGCGCGACGATCTTCCTGGCACGCTTCGTGCCGATCATCCGGACTTTTGCACCTTTTGTAGCCGGGGTGAGTGAAATGTCATACGGCTACTTTATCACCTGGAACCTCGTGGGCGGCGTTACCTGGGTGGCAACCTTCACATCACTCGGGTACTTTTTCGGAAATATCCCCTTCGTTCAGAAGAATTTCGAATTGGTCATCATTGCCATTGTGCTCATCTCTTTCATCCCTGCGGTGATCGAG
>JBGOZL010000304.1:0-3946 GCA_041480185.1 Anaerolineae bacterium | reverse complement strand
TGCCAGTTTTGTGCATTCACCCAATGGGTGAAAGCCAAACTTGACAAAACTCTTTTGTTTTCAGGCTGAAAAGGTGTATTTTGTGTGTTTTTTGAATTACTTGACGCAGAATGCGGGTAAGATTATTATTTAATGAGTTACTAGTAAATCAAGTCGTTTTATCTGGGTGGCATGATAGTAAAGATCAAAATGGCGAAGCAAGAATTTTATCCGCAATTTTAAGAATTGAATCATTTAAAGCATTTTCAGATGGGGGAGAACTGCAGTGGATAAAAGACCCAGAGTTATTAGACAAAATATCCGAAGCTTACTTCATGATCAGATCCGTTAGTCAGATGTCAGATAAGTATTACGGAATGCTCATGGTTGATTGGGAACAATTCTCTATATTTACAACGAAAAATATTTATAGCTATTTGGAGAAATCAGTTGAGGAATCTAAAGAAGCAATTCACAACGCTCTAAAAGAAATTAGTTCTCAAGTTGATAATACACCATCATTCTAATTGCCATCCAGCATAACCTCCAGGCCACCGCTCTCAGCCACTCGTAAGGCACATTCCAAGCCCTCGCCCCTCCTTTCTCTTTTCCCCACTTGACCTGACAGAAAACTTGTTCTATAATATTCCCAAACAAGCGACGGGAAAGTGTGCCGTCGCTTGTTGCGCTTAAATGGCGAATTATCCTGTCTTCCTTCGCGTTCGCATGCCCCCGCATTTGGGGGGTCGCGCCTCGTGCCCCTGTTCACCTGTCCCCCGGTGGCTAAGTCAGGTTGAACAACGTTTGAAGAAAATCATTGTATGAATAAATCCGTCATGGGTGGCATGCTGGCAGCAGGTGGGACACTCGCCGTTTTAACCCATAACTCCGGTCCCATCGGCAGAAAGTGCACCCCCACTGCCAGGTACTCGCCGACCGGTTTATCCAATAAAATTTCTTCGCCGGATGCTAAGTTGAAATTGTACTCTGCAAATTTAATACCAATTGGTCCATTTGACTGGTTGATAAGCTTGATTCGCTGGGTTGTATTTATTGCAATGCAGCGGCCGGCTAATGGTAGTCCACTTGGATCTTTTCCCAGGAGGATGTTTACAGGGTTTTCCTGTGGCTCTCCACAGATTCCCGCAGCCGGGGTGTCGCTGTCGGGAGGTTTTAGCCCTCCTGATAGAACTGGCTCCACTGTGTCAAGAATTACCTTTGCCAGATCATAATTTCCTTCGATAATGATTTCATAGGAGCGTTCATTGAGGATGGTCAGGACCTGCTGGATGATGCCTCCAGAACCGGAGACAAGGGTCAATCGCCTCGCAGGTTGATTGGCGATTAGAAATTGCTCCTCTGCAGAAACCTCTAAATGGTTGGTCACTGCGGCTTGTTTGGTACCACTCACCCAATCGTCAAGAGAGGCGGGTTGCATTGCCAGGGGCAGTACCCGAAATTGCATCCTTGCAGTCTGTTCTGTCCATTCCAATTTGTGAGGGGGATGGGCCGGGTCGAATGAAGTTAACGAAATAGCCTGGATCTGCGTTGGTTTCCCCCACACATCTGTGCTTGATGGCAATTCTTGAAGATGCCATGTCTCGGGATAAATGAACTGGATCCCCAAATTGGGGTTCAGGTACATGATTTGTGTGGCGGAAAGTATTACCGGAACTGGTGATGGTTCTGGAAGGGGGATATACGTAGCAGGCGGTGCAGGTTGTGTGCCTGGCAAGCAGGACGCCAGGAAAAGGCATAAAAACAACTTTGGAATAATGATCCTTTTCTTCAAGATCTACCTCCTGAAAGATGGCTTGCATCGCATTCTTTCAGAATTTTGATGTTCATCGGGCGAATAACGAAGAAAAAAATTCATATTCATCCTCTGCACCCCCTTTTCCCGCTCATTGTACAGCATTCTTACTGGACAAAGGGGCAAGAATTTTGCCAATGTTTCACGGTTAGGCGGCCACAAGCCGCCATCGACCGTTTCGGGCACACGGGAGCCCGAAGCTTCCTCGTGGGCGGGGAAGCGGGTGGGGTTGAAATAGCGGTCGCGCACTGCTGCTCCCAGAAGTATCGCGAAAAAGGGAGTGCGGGAGCAAAACTCCCGCACTCCCTTTTTCGCTTCTTACTCCCCTCCCCGATTTCGGGGAGGGGCAAGGGGAGGGGCATCGATAATACTTTAGACGTGTGGTAGGAATAACCGTTCTCCAATAGGGATAAAATCGGGAAAACTCCGTCGGCCAGGGTCAGCAAAGAGGGGGCAATATATTTGGCCATTGCCTCCTCCTCGGATTCACTCAGGAAAATCCTTGAAGAGCTGGCGCATTTTCCTGGCATAGTCCCGGAATGCCTTCCGTCCATTCGGAGTCAGCCGCAGCATGGTGTTCGGGCGCTTGCCCTTGAAGCTCTTCTCTACTACCAGGTACCCGGCCTCTTCCAGCTTGCTCATGTGGGCCGAGAGGTTGCCCCAGGTCAGGCCGGTCTGGTTCATCAGGAAGATGAAGTCGGCGCGGTCCACCACGTATAGCAGGGCCATCACCGCCAGCCGGGCCGGCTCGTGGATAAGCCTGTCGATCTCGGCCAGGGCGGTCAGGTCGGCATTTTCCTCGACTTTACTCATGGTGCGCTTCTTCCCGTCGCAGCGGGTACTTCTGCAGGAAGCGCACCAGCAGCACCACGCCGGGCAGGGCGATCAGGGCGCCGATGATGATCGCGTATAATGGATTATTCAGGTAGATCATCAGGAAGACAGCCAGGGCGAACATGATGGCGATGAAGTAGCCGCGTGTGAAATCAATGAAGTAGGCTATCAGGATCATGCTTGGACCGACCATCAGCGCGCCGATCGAAGCTACCAGCAGGTCCATTGCATCCCTCTCCGGAAGGAATTCATTGAGCTTTGCGCCCAGCTCGGGATTGGCCCGGGCTGCCAATTGGAAAACCAGGAAGGCCACCTGGACCAGGACCACGACGCTAAGCACGATGATCATCGTCTGGTGGCGTTTTTTCCGTATGGCCCCGAACTCGACCTGCCCCATGCGCGGCAGGGTGATGAACTTCTTCCCTGCCCATAAAAGCAGGTTGGCCGCACCCATGGTACACACCATCATGACAATGTTGAGCGGGCTGTACCCGCTTGGCGGGCGGTAGACGAAGACCGCCATGCAGATCACGATCAGGCCGAAGCACAGGTCCCACAGGCCATCCTGATAGGTCGAGCGGAACGCTTTGCGCTCCAATTCTTTGAGGTTGAGTTGTGTGTTCATATCTTTCTCCTTTGCGTTATTAATTACTTTTCATTACAAAGTTATTTATATTATACAATAAGAATCGTGTTTGTCAAGAGGTCGTTGTGAAAAAACCAGGGTGTTCACACGGTCCTGGAGGAGGGGCACAAATATCAGGGTTTACCGCAGAGATCGCGGAGTCCACAGAGAATCTTTGTCTTTCTCTGTGCGCATCGTGGGCCTCGTAGTAAATTTCGCACGAGTGCGCGAGGCACTGCGACTTTGAGAACACCCTGTTCCTTCTCTTTTCCCCGCTTGACTTAACAGAAAATTTGTTCTATAATATCCCTCAACGGGCGGCGGGAAGGTGTGCCGACGCTCGTTGGTTTAATGCGCCCTCGAGACTTCAAGTCGTACACCCTCCCGGTGTACTTCTGGGAGTGCGCCACATCGCCGGCAAGGGTCGTCGATGTCCTGCACCTTAACAACCTGCCCCGATGCGCGGCGGGCGCATCCGGTGCCCGCACGCCATACCGATGACACCGCGGAGCGTCCCCCTGGGGGACGTGTCATCGGTGCTGCCCTGCGCGTGTCCCTTCGGTATTTCCGTAGCAAGCCCTCCTGGTGTGCCTCCGTCTCCTCCTGCTTGGATTTGCCGGTGAGGGAATTGCCTGATCATCAAAGATCACCCAATTCCTCTCACCCTTGCAGCCACAGTGCCAGCGAGAAAACCC
>JBGOZL010000303.1:0-3965 GCA_041480185.1 Anaerolineae bacterium | reverse complement strand
TTTTTCTGCCACCAACCCGCTTGGAACCGGGGGAGGAATCCGTATCTCAATTTGCTCGCCAGATTCCAAAGCCCGCCCGGCTTTCCTAACCGTTTCGGATTCCACGTTGACGAACCCTTCCTTGATCAGCCCCTGAATTCGTGAACGGGAAAATTCAGGCAGGCAGGTGGTCAAAAAAACATCCAACCGCTCACTATTCTCGTTTTTATATTGAAAGGTTTCGACCCGATCACCCACCCTTGCCCTCGTCTTCCCCCGATAAACCCGTTCTTTCTTTGTTTGAGCCATTTAACGTATTTTTGGGTAGAGCTGCCAACGCGGCGCGTTTCTTTTCCTCCCGTTCCTTGAGCCAAACACCAGCCAAAAGTACCGCAACACCGGTAGAAATGCTCGCATCAGCAATATTGAAAATTGCGAAATTGCCGAGGGAAATAAAATCAGTGACCTGAGCGAAGAACAACCGGTCGATCAGATTACCGGCTGCCCCGGCGAATTGCATTACCATTGCCACGCGTAGCCACCAATCGCTGCGCTGGGTACGAGGAAAATAATAGAAGATCAAAATGATGACGATAATCGCCAAAATGGTAAAGACCAGGTTACCATTCTGGAAAATGCCAAAGGCCGCGCCCGAGTTATACCAATGGCGTATGCGAGCATATGGCTGCAGCCAAGCCAAACCGGCCGGCAACCAATCAGTGCCCGCTGGGATATTAAACCGGACAAGGGCTTTCGTCCATTGATCAAGACCTATAATAAGCCCCCCAAAAATCAGCAGGATAAAATAATCAGACCAGTGATTTTTTAGAAAGTTGTAAATTTTACTTTGATTAAACCAGTTCGTCCGGACTGGCGGCTGGGAAGACTGCATTAATTATTTTCCTCTGTGATGTAAACGCGCGGTACGCGCGTATTGATATTCGTTAAAACTTCGTAGGGTATTGTACCAGCCCAATCAGCCAAATCCTGGGCGGTAATCGACTTGCCTTCCATCTCACCGATAAGTGTTACCTCATCGCCATTGAAAGCTGAATCGCCTTCGATATTGACCATCATTTGATCCATGCAAATCCGCCCGACCTGTGGATATTTCTTCCCTCGTATCAGAACCTGAGTCTTGTTCGACAAGCTGCGGAAATACCCATCCCCATACCCAACCGGGAGAGTAACTACGCGGGCCGGATGATCAGATTGCCAAGTGGAGCCGTAACTAACCGGATGTTCCGGGTTGACAACCTTGAAATAGACGACGCGTGATTTCCATGTGAGTGCCGGCTGGATAGGGACAGTACGCGGAACTTCCGACGATGGGTATACCCCGTAAAGCATGATCCCAGGCCGCACCATGTCATAATAACTTTCCGGAAGTTGGAGAATCGCAGGTGAGTTAGCCATGTGACGGATTGGCATAGGCAAGCTATGGTTTTCATAGAATCGCAATACTTCGTTAAATCGCTCCATTTGCAGGCGCGCATGAGAAAGGTCACCAGAATCCGCATTGGCAAAGTGGGAGAAAATCCCCTCCACTTCAACATTGGGACACTTTAATGCGCTTTCCAAGATTGTGTAAGCGTTGTAATAATGTACCCCAATGCGTTCCATGCCGGTGTCAATCTTTAAATGCACTTTCACTTTCAAGCCCATTTGCCTGGCGACCACGTCAATCTGCTCCAACCGTTCCACCGAAGAAGCGGTGAGGGTCAGATCATGCTGTAGGTAATGAGGGAGCTGGTCACCCCAGATACCGCCGAGGACGAGAATGGGAGCCGTCACGCCCAATTCTCGGAGTAGAATCCCTTCCTCCAAAACAGCAACACCGATATAGTCAGCAAAGGATGAAAGATACCTCGCAACTTCCGCAAGCCCATGTCCATATGCATTAGCTTTTACAATAATCATCACTTTTGCAGGAGCCACGTGTGCTTGAATTGCCTGTAAGTTATGGCTCAAACGAGTCAAATTGACTTCCACCCATGTGGCGCGAACACCGCCATTGATGGTAATGACAGGTTGGTGAATTTGCATGGGAGCGATTGTACTGCTTCTTTCAAAAATATGTGAATTTTGAGAGGGGGTGATATTATCTAGAAAACAGCCGCTTCACTTGAAATGTCCGTTTATTTCGAAAGAAAAGAATTTCTTGCTAAAGGAGATTTGTTCGTTCCCATAGCTGGAAACAATTCAGGATTCATTCAGTTTAAGTGTATTGCCCAAAATTCGATTATCAGGATGACTTGCCGAGTAGGTTGGAAGGGGAGAAAATATGATTTTTAGACCATCTAAAAGGATTATAATTTACCAAAATTATTGAAAGAGAGCATATTAATGAAAATAGTAACCGACTGCGCTGCCGATCTGCCCAACGAAGAACTTAAATCACTAGACATCATTCAAGCCCCACTTTATATTCAATTTCCAGAAGGGGAAGTCAATTCCGCAGACATTTCTGCTGATGAATTTTATAACCGGCTGGAAGCGATGCGCCCGGCTATCCCCTCCACCGCACAACCTTCCAGTGGGGTATTTAATGAGATATACCAAAAAATAGCCGGAGTAAGTAAAAATATCCTGTCCATCCACATCTCATCGGGCCTAAGTGGAACAATCAACTCAGCTCGCGTCGGGGCTGAACACATCAAAGAAGCCGTTGTGAACGTTTTCGATTCCATGACGCTCTCAGGTGGAGAACGTTTCCAGGTTCTAACAGCTGCCAAAGCCGCCAAAGCTGGATGGAATTTAAAAACGATTTTGGAACGGCTGGAAAAGATCCGTGAAAACACCGAGGTCATTTATACTCTCGAAACGCTGGAGTACCTGGCACGTGGCGGGCGGATCGGAAGGGTCCAGGCATTGATGGGGTCAGTGCTCAAGATCAAACCGATCATCCGAGTTGACCATAAAGATGGCAAGTACACCACTGTTGGCAAGGGCCGCACCGTGTCGCAAAACCTGGGGGTCATCGTGGACCATATTGCGGATATGTATGGCTCGATCCCCCTGTGGGCGACTGTTCTGCATGGGAGGTTCGCCGAAAGCGCCGACAGCCTGGCAAAATCCATGAGCGAGCGGCTAAATATCAAAAAGATGGAAATCCTGCGGATTTCTCCTGTGCTGGGAGTTCATACCGGACCCGGTATTGTCGGAACTGCGGTGATGCCAGCAGAATTGGTGGAAGATCTGGATTAAACCCCTCTCCCGCAAGGTCTAACCTTGCGGGATTTTTTTATTTAATGTAATAGCGCATAATGGGTCGGGTCTCAGACCTGCGACCTTCTTCAGTAAAACCGGCTTGTTTGAAAGCCGAAGCCAAACCCGTATACACAAACGCCGGAGGTGCTTTCCCTGGCTGGCGTAGCTCAACAGGGTAGCCTTCCAAAACTTTACCGCCCATTTTCGCCACATGGTCAACCGCGGCTTTCAACAGACCCACCGATAATCCTTGATTACGGTATTTTTTGGCGACAAAAAAACAGGTGACTGACCAGACCGGGATGTTATCGAGGGGCTTCAGAATGCGGGAATTATTCAGCACCGGGTAGTTTTCCCGGGGTTCGACTGCCACCCACCCCGCCGGGGACCCCTCCACATAAGCGATCAAGCCCGGCATCCGTCCAGAAGCCACGATCTCTTTCTGAGCAAGACGATTTTTGTCACCCTGATTGGTAGAGAATACCTTTCGGGGGAGTTTCCAATAGACACACCAGCAGCCGGCGCAAGCTCCGCGTGGACCAAAAAGCTGCTCAAAGTCATCCCAGCGATCGAGAGTAAGGGGATAAAACTCGTTTTTGTTCATTTATTTGTCAACACCCTTATTATCGATACGAGCGCACCGCCCAAACCACACAGCAAAAAGAGCAACCCGGGAATCCCCAACACAAACATCCAGGTCTGAGCGGTTTTCGATTGGGTGGAAATCTTTGAATCCAGAGCCTGCTCCAGCAGCGGGCTAACTATAAATGGTTGCC
>JBGOZL010000302.1:0-3965 GCA_041480185.1 Anaerolineae bacterium | reverse complement strand
TTTATATAACGCACTGGAACCGCTAGGATCAAGGTTCATATCCAAGTTGAGGTTCTCTTACCCCTTCCCAAAACCGTGACTGGGGCAACCCAGTCACGGTTTCTCGTTTTATTCTTCCACCCCCTGATTCTTCCCAAAAAGTGCTTCCATAACCTCCGGCTCGAAACATTCCCATATCATCCCCAAATGGGGACATATTCACTATCCTCGCCGGAATCGCATGGATATCTACACGAACTCCACCACCAGCCTGCGCAGATAGGCCATTGATGATATGCAAAGCATGCGATGGTATATTATGGTGTGCCCTGGGGGGGCCAAATAACATCCACAGGGGTGTTACTGTCTACATTCGTGCCGTCGCCCAGTTGACCGCTATCGTTGAAACCCCAGCACTTGATTCCGCCGATCAAAGTAACCACACAAGTATGTTGGCTGCCCACACCTAACGCGGTTACGCCGCTCGTCAGACCATTAACATCCACCGGCGTGTTGCGGTTGATATTTGTAGTATCGCCGAGTTGTCCGACCTCGTTGGATCCCCAGCATTTTACCCCGCCGGCCGTGGTTAGCGCACAGGTATGGCCGCCCGTCGCAGCAAGGAATGTCAGGCCACTGGCCAGCCCGGTTACATTCACTGGGGTATTGGTATCATAATTTTTGCCATCCCCCAGTTGACCCCAGGAGTTACTTCCCCAACATTTCGCCCCGCCACTGCGAGTTAGCGCACAGGTATGCCATCCGCCCGCTGCAATTGCGGTCACACCATTTGCCAACCCGGATACCTCTACTGGTGTGCTGCTTCTGGTATTTGTGCCATCACCCAGTTGCCCGAATTCATTGTCTCCCCAGCATTTTACCCCCCCGCCCGCAGTCAGCGCACAGGTATGGCTGCCACCTGCGCTTATAGCATTCACGCCGCTCGTCAGACCAATTACATCCACCGGTGTGCTGCGGTTGGCTAATGTGCCATCGCCCAGTTGACCATAATCATTTAAACCCCAGCACTTCACCCCGCCGCCCGCTGTCAGCGTACAGGTGTGATTGTTGATGGCTGTAATGGCAGTCATGCCGCTTGCCAGCCCGGTTGCATTCCCCGGGTATTTCCTTACAAATCCACCGTCGCCCAATTGACCATAATCATTAGAGCCCCAGCACTTCACTCCGCCTCCTGCAGTCAGCGCGCAAGTATGCGAGGCACCCGCCACAATTGCAACCATATTGCCCGTCAGACCCTCCAAGTCCATCGGCGTATTGCTGAAAGTTGTTGTCCAATTACCAAGTTGATGCCAATCATTTGCTCCCCAGCATTTCACCCCACCAGCATCAGTGATAATACAGGTATGCCACCCGCCTGCTGCGATCCGACCAATGCTGACTGCGGGTGCTGATAACGTGCCTTGCGGTGGCACATTGGTAACGATGAATTCTGTTGTTAAAGTCGGGGCAAGGGCGGTCTCGCTTGCTGTAATGGTTGGGATAAGTGTATTGGTTGGGGTGGGTTCCGAGACTGTCGCTGCCGGGTGTACAAAAAAGTTGAGAATAAACCAACTGGCCAGGCTCAGGATAATCAATATCCCTGGTATCCAAAGAAAACGTATCCAAGCAGCTTTCTTCTTGGGTATCGGTTGTGGTTCAGGTTTCTCTATGACCCGGCCAGCTTTTTCCGAGCCTGGGGGAGCAGTGGGTTGAACTTCAAGAACCGGGGGCGTCTCCCAGCCCTGTAGAAGCGCTTTCACACGGTTTAGAAGTGTGCGGATCTGCTCTTTTGTGGGAGGATTGATGGCATCCAGCCAGTGCGTGCGCGCCAGGTAGTATCGTTTGCCTGGCTCTGGTTCCACGTCCTCAATTTTGAATGGGATGATAACCAGCTTGCTGTTGGCAGCCAGGATAAGTTTGCGGCTTACATCGTCTGAGGAGTTGGAACTGGCGGAGAAAACCAGCACCATGATGCGGCTCTGTGTGATAGCCCTGGTGATTGCAGTTGGCCAGTCTTCTCCAGCCCCAATATCGCGGGGTGCGATCCAGCACCGAACGCCTGCTGCTTCAAGGTTAACACAGATGCCGTCAGCGACATGTTTGTCTTTATTTGAGTAAGAGATGAAAACATCATGAGCCATATGGTCTCTTCCAAATAGAATGCTCTTTATCCGCGAACTTCTCTCTTCCCAACGATATCCGCCACTTCAACTATGAATTCATGATCAAACCAAATCAATCCATTAATTTCTACCGCCGGCACCCACAACCCAAGGTAGATCCATCTCCGTCATTTCATCTTCTAATTATCGCGCAAATTCTGTCTCACATGTCGATTGGTAGTATCGTTGTTTCTTCCCCCTCAAAAATGCTATACTCATTAAGAGTTTCATATGAACTTAAGAGGTCCAAAATGAGTGAAAAAGACCTGTTTGATATCATCCTCTTGATCGCCAGACCAGCTGCCGGCAAGAGCGAAATCATCGATTATCTCAAAAGGGTACCGCCTGAGGAAAGGAGACTGCGCTTTCACGTGGGCAGGTTCGATGAGATCGACGACTTCCCGATGATCTGGTCTTGGTTTGAGGAGGATGCCCTGCTGGACAAAATGGGCCATCCCCGCCTGCATACCGATTCAGAAGGATATTTCATCCAGGACTACTTCTGGGATCTTTTAATTGAACGGATCGGATTGGAATACCAAAAAAAACAACGTGACCTCCCGCATGATGCCAAATTGTCAACCACCATCATCGAGTTCTCCCGCGGCAGGGAGCATGGCGGTTATCGCTCAGCATTTTCGCATCTTTCGAGGCAAATCCTCGAAAAAACGGCCCTGATGTACGTTGATGTCACCTGGGAAGAATCCCTGCGAAAGAATAGAAAGCGGTTCAACCCTGAGAAACCCGACAGCATCCTGGAACATTCCTTACCGGATGCAAAATTGGAACGTTTGTATAAAGAAACCGATTGGAGGGAGATCAGCAAAGATGATCCCCATTACCTGTCGGTCGCAGGGATTCGGGTTCCTTATGTGGTATTTGACAATTCCGACGATGTGACGACCCAACGCGGAAATGTTTTGGGGTTAAGGCTCGAACAGAAATTTAAGGACCTCTGGACGCTTTACGAGAACCGGCAATTGGGAACATAAATAAATGCCGGTACTTTTCCATGATTTATAGGTGTTCTTTAAACTATTGAGATGTCTAAAGGCGGATGTACTAATTTTTATAGAATGGAGAACCGACTAATGGCAGAGTGTATACGTTACGTTTGCGGAAGTTGCAATATGTCAATCAAGTCGTGGTCCGATGGCAACCCATACTACATTGATGCCGCCGGTTCAAAACAATACGCCTACCACCCTGACAACTACCTTCTGTCCTTGTGCATTGGAAACGACTTTCCTCATCTATGTTTGGCCTGCGGGAATGAATTCAACATGGATTCGCGGGCTCCAGTCGCCACGTGCCCCAAATGCGGGTCGGCCGATATCGCCGATTCCTTTCACCTGAGTGGGAAATTGTGCCCGTATTGTAAGGCAGGTATATTCGCTCCCGATCCGGGTTTTCTTCTGATCTCTTGATGTATTTGTTAGTCTCGCCAGCCCCTGTCTCTACGGCGAACAGGTCAGATCCGGCATCCAATAGCTCAGCTCGCCCAGCGCCGGGATGCTGTCCGTCCGCGTACAACTCAGGATTCCGTTCACATCATAGAAATCGATCGTGATGTTGGCGGGATTGCCAGGGTCAATATTCTGCACGGTCAACGCCGAGTTGTATACGCTCCACATGTTCTTGAACAACATGGGGACATACACCAGTGTGCTGCCTCCGGTAAATCCATCAAACGAAGCCACATCCGCGCCCATATGCGGCCTGCCCACCGCCACCACCGGCTGGCTCGACTCCACCTTCACGCTCCCCTGCCAGCTGCTGCCCAGGCAGCTCAGGTCGGGCAGCCAGTAACCGTGCGATGACAGG
>JBGOZL010000301.1:0-3972 GCA_041480185.1 Anaerolineae bacterium | reverse complement strand
GTTGTCCATGCCTTATATGTATCGCGCCGTTGATACAGGTCTGCGCGCCATCGACGTGCGCACTCTCACCGAAGCCGGGCAAAGTTTGGGTGCAGGCTGGGGATCGATCCTTTTTGATATCATCCTGCCCAATATTCGTGTCGCCATCTTGAGCGGCGCCTTCCTGAGTTTTGCCATTGTGATCGGCGAACTGGTTCTCGCCCAATACCTGGCCAAGCCAGCCTTCGCCCCTTACATGGCATATCAGATTCAACAAAAGGCATATGAGCCTGCAGCCATGGCAATTATCTCCTTTGCCCTCACCTGGGCAGCCATGGGAATCATTTCGCTGGTCGGTCGCGGCAGAGGGCAGGCACAGGTTGGGGGCGGACACTAAATCATCCGAGAGTGATAACTTATGACACACCTGACTTTATCAAATATCTACAAACAATTTGCTGGAACCACTGCGGTTGAGAATTTTAACCTGGAAGTGCAAAAGGGCGAGTTCGTTTCGTTCCTTGGCCCATCAGGTTGCGGCAAAACGACCACCCTGCGCATGATTGCCGGTTTCGAGGTCCCCACACAGGGGAGAGTCGCTATTGATGATGCCGATATTACCGATAAAGCCCCCAACCAGCGTAACGTGGGCATGGTCTTCCAGGCTTATGCCCTTTTTCCGAACATGACCGTTGCTCAAAATATCGGTTATGGTTTGCGCATTCGCAGGGAATCCAAGTCAACCATTAAAAAAACTGTGGAAGAAATGCTTGCCCTGATTCACCTCGAGCAAAAGGGAAATAGCTATCCCCACCAGTTATCTGGCGGTCAGCAGCAGCGTGTTGCCCTTGCACGTGCCCTGGCAAATCATCCCGAGGTGCTTCTGCTTGATGAACCCCTGTCTGCACTGGACGCCAAGATCCGGGTTTCGCTGCGTGCAGAGATCCGTGCCATCCAGCGCAAACTGGGTATCACGGCCATCTATGTTACCCATGACCAGGAAGAAGCCCTGTCCATCTCGGACCGCATCGTCGTCATGTTCGAAGGCAAGATCGAGCAGGTTGGCACGCCTTTCGAGATCTATAACTTCCCTAAGACTGCCTTTGTCGCAAGCTTCGTCGGTACGTTGAATACTGCCAATGCTGAGGTGGTCGACCCCGCCACACACACTCTTCAGATCGATGGGGTCCAGCTTCAGGCTGCTGAGGGGTTGGAGGGAATGCAAAAAGGTGACAAGGTTTCGATTGCAATCCGGCCTGAACGTTTCAATTTTATTGCGCAGGAACGGAAAGCCAATGTCCTTGACTGCAAGATAGAGAACATCACCTTCCTCGGGTCTGTCGTCCGTATCCAGGTGCTGGTCGGCAGTAACCGCTTTAATATGGATACATTCAACAATCCGTTCCTCGAGCTTCCCAAAATTGGTGACAAAGCGCAAATAAGCTGCTCACGCGAGGCAGTTCTGGTTTTAAAGAACTGATATTTTGGCCATAAACTAAGTAATATAAACTTGAGTAAAGTCATTTTCGTGCTTTCCGACGGGCTGCACGATGATAAGCATTCGCCGGAAGCAATGTCATTTGGTGGAATCAAAACTCGCCAGCCTATATAAAATGACTGGCGGGTTATATTTTCCCCTTGAAATTACAAAACCATGCGCGTTTAACCAAACACGGCGATTAGCACGATCCCTGCAAAGATCACTACCGCTCCAAGGACGCGGATCTTCCCCAATTTCTCCCCTAAGAACTGCCAGCCGGCGAAAGCCCCAATCACTACGCTGACTTCTCGGATGGCTTCCGAATAATTCACGGGGGCTATGGAGTAGGCGAATAATGCGAACAGGTAAGCGATGACCCCCAGAATTCCAACCAGGATGAGCCGGGCGGGTTGTTTCTGCCAGGCTTTGAGAAAGTGATCCTGGCCGTAATGCCGCACAATGACCGGCGTGGTCATGACAGGCACCAGGAAGAACATGCTCAATCCATAAGGCATTACTGGGCCGTGTTTGACAGCAAAACCATCGATCAATGTGTAAATGGAAATGACCAGGGCGATCGAAAGCGCGATGGCTATTCCTTTGAATTTGGGCTTGCCTTCGTGAGGCTGGAAGAGACTGGTTGCACCGATGATGACCAATCCGGAAACGATGGTCGCAATTCCAATGAAGCCTAAAGTGCTGGGCACCTCCTGCAGGAACAGAAAGGACCACAGGACGACCAAAGCCGGGGCGGCTCCCCGTGCCACCGGGTACACCAATGAAAAATCATGATCGCTGTAGGCGAAAGAGAGCAGGACGAAATAGATGGCTTCCAGGATGCCGCTGATCAAGGCAAATATCCACATGGATCTCGGCGGCAGTCCGGTGAAGAACAGCGCGATAACCGATATGATACCGCTGATGATTACCTGCCAACCCATGGCAACATATTTTTCCGAGGATTGTTTAAGTAATAGATTCCAGAGGGCGTGGAGAACCGCTGAGGTAAGCAGCAGCACAATCGCTAAGATAGGCATGGCGGGTCTAAATTTACCACAATGCTCCTCGGCGCACTAGGCTGGTGAAATAATTTAGTGTCGAGAGTCATCGTAGGATACGAATCGTTAACCTTGAGCCTTATCCTGTCTGACACTCGACATATATAGGGGGAACAGATTAGAAAAAAATTTACCTAATGTGGAATTATCTTGATCAGTAATTCCCCCTTGGCAATCTGGGTTTTTGGCTGAACATTGACTGAGTCCACTATACCAGGGCAGGCGGAGCGCATTTCCATTTGCATTTTCATTGATTCCAACACCGCCAATACCTGCCCGGTCTCCACGACGTCACCCTGGACAACGTGCACACTTATGACAATCCCCGAGATGGGCGCCGTCAAACTGCCATTGCTGGCTTTTATAATTTTATTCCCCCTGCGCATGTTGCTCCGCTCCACTTTTGCGATCGCATTCCGCCTGTTCGCATTTAGTGTATACAGGCTGTTGCCCATGGACTCGATATATATTTCAGTCTTGCGCGCAACGCCGTCCAAAAGGTATTTGCCCCGTTCTTTCATGGCCACCATGGCAGCTTGCACTAGCTCGCCGTTGATCTTGTATTGTTTACCGTTTATCTCAACCTGGTATTCTTTTTTCCCTACCGTTACATAGTAGATGGTCATGTCCTCTCCCGTATTTAGTCTCTCATTTGCTCGCGCCAGGCCTGCATCCGCCACTGGTCCGACCCTGACTCCACAGATTTAAAGGGTTGGCTTGTGTGCGCCTGGTGTTCCAAAAACGCAGCTGTGAGCGCCATATCGCGCTCCAGTTCTTCGTCGCTTTCCGTCATAACAGGTAAGAAAGTGTCCAAATACGTGGTATTGGCGCTGGCCTGGATGAAACTGTCGGAGTCGATGATCTGGATCAGGAACCCGATGTCGGTGCAGACTCCCCCGATTTGAAACTCGCCCAGCGCCCGGCGCAGCCTGCGGATCGCGGTTTGACGGTCTTCTCCCCACCCGATCACTTTTGCAATTAATGAGTCGTAATCAGATGTGACGGGCATTCCAGGGTACAGGGCTGAATCGGTTCGGATTCCCGGACCGCCTGCCTCTTTCAGGAGGGTGATTTCGCCCGTTGCAGGCATAAAGCCGTTATCGGGATCCTCGGCAATAACGCGTGCCTCGATCGCCGAACCGCGCATTTTGATGTCTTCCTGCGCATATTTAAACGGTTGTCCATCGGCCAGCCTTAGCTGGGTGCCCACCAGGTCTATCCCTGTAACCATTTCGGTTACCGGGTGTTCCACCTGGATGCGCGGGTTTACCTCTATAAAATAGCAGGAACCGTCTTCACCGAGCAGGAATTCGATCGTTCCCAGGCTGCGGTAATTTAGCGCACGCCCCAGGTTGTATGCCATTTCGTAAAGTTGACGGCGCATGTCAGGGCCTAGGCTTGGGGCGGGGGATTCATCGATGATTTTTTGCCGTCGCCGTTGGATGGAACATTCGC
>JBGOZL010000300.1:0-3990 GCA_041480185.1 Anaerolineae bacterium | reverse complement strand
GGAGGAACACGACCCGATCGGTGTCTTCCATTCCTACCTTATTGCGAATAAGAAAGCGACCGCAAAGGCACTCGAGGAGATTGAAGCGCGTGTCGTGGATGATGTTCAGAAAGCGGTCGAGTTTGCAGAAGCCAGCCCGGAGCCGGCCCTGGATACCCTCTTCGATAATGTATATGTGGAGGAGGTGTAGCATGGCCCGCATCACGATGCGCGAAGCCATCTCCCAGGCCATGTGGGAGGAAATGGAAAGGGATCCAAATATCTTCATTTTGGGCGAGGAAGTCGGTGTTTGGGGCGGTTCCTATGCCGTAACGAAGGGGTTTTACGATCATTTTGGTGCGGAACGTGTCCGTGACACACCTATTTCAGAGGCTGCCATTATCGGTGCAGCGATCGGGTCGGCTCTCACCGGGTTAAGACCGATTGCAGAATTGATGACCATCAATTTCGCCTTCTCAGCCATGGAACATATTGTTAATGAGACAGCAAAGCTGCATTACATGTTTGGTGGGCAATTTGTCCTGCCACTGGTGATTCGTGCCGTGGGCGGAGGCGGGCGCCAATTAGGCGCTACGCATTCCCAGACCCCGGATGCGGTCTTTGCACATTTTCCCGGTCTAAAGGTTGTCTCTCCCGGGACCCCAGCTGATGCAAAAGGATTGTTGAAAGCTGCCATTCGTTCCAATGACCCGGTGTTGTTTATCGAAAACGCTACACTGTACCAGTCACGTGGTGAAGTCCCGGAAGGAGATTATGTCATTCCTCTCGGACAATCCGCCATCCAGCGTCCTGGTAAGGATGTCACCATTGTCACCTATTCCAAGGGTTTGGAAATTTCCATGAAGGCTGCAGAGGAACTGGTCAAGGATGGCATCGAGGCGGAGATCGTGGACCTCCGCTCGCTGCGTCCGCTCGATATGGGCCCGGTGATCGAGTCCTTCAAGAAAACTAACCGGGCCGTGATCGTCGAAGAGGGCTGGAAATCTTACGGTGTGGGGGCGGAAATTTCCAGTCGCATCTATGAGCAGGCATTCGATTATGTCGATGCACCGGTGCTGCGCGTAGCGCAGAAGGAAGTCCCCCTGCCCTATAACCGGGCCTTGGAACAGTCAGCTTTGCCACAACCTTCAGATGTGGTTGCGGCGGTCAGGGAGGTGCTTTAATGGCTGAAACCATTAACATGCCCAAACTAGGCTTCGATATGGCTGAGGGCACCCTCGTCCGTTGGTTGAAGACAATTGGCGAGACTGTCAACAAGGGCGAGGTTCTGGCGGAAATCGAGACTGACAAGGCGACGGTGGAAGTGGAATCGCCGGCTGCGGGTGTTGTCCGCAAACTGTTGGTGGATGAAGGGGCGGTCGTTCCTGTGAGTTCACCCATTGCCATTGTTGGCACTGCAGATGAAAAGCTCGAAGAGCCGGTTGTACAGATGCCGGATAGTACTCCAGAGAAAAAAGAAACCGTTGCCCAGGTTGTCATTGCAGCCCCAGTCACGCAACCAGCACCCGTTTCTCAAGCGGATTCGGTTCATGCGATTTCCCCCCTGGCTCGCCGCATGGCGGAGGAAAGGCAATTGGATTTGTCCTCGATCATAGGTACCGGACCGGGAGGCCGCATCGTGCGGCGGGATGTCGAAGCCCTGCTTTCTCGACAGTTGCCGCCGGATGCGGGTCGGATTGTTTCGGCATTACCGTCTCCAGGTTATTCAACCGTGAAAATCTCTGACCAGATATTGCCGTTGAGCAAATTGCGCGCCGCCATTGGCCGTCGAATGGTGGAGGCAAAGTCGACCATCCCACACTTCTACGTGACCCACGATTATAAATTGGACATGTTGCTGAACTTGCGGCAGCAATTCAACAATCTTGTGCCGGAAGATGAAAAACTCTCCATAAACGATTTCATTATCAAAGCAGTGGGTCTGACCCTGCGTCAGTTCCCCAATCTTAATGCGTCGTTGAATGGCAAGGCTGTCCTTCACCATGGACAAATTAACGTCGGCGTGGCTGTTTCAGTTGAGGGCGGCCTGCTGACGATTGTTTGCAGGGATGCAGACCAAAAACCCCTGCGCCAGATTGCAGCGGAAATCAAAGCCATGGCAGCCCGGGTACGCATAGGCAAGGTCAAGCCTGAAGATATAGAAGGCTCTACTTTCTCGATCTCCAACATGGGCATGCACGATGTGGAGAATTTCGCCGCCATCATCAACCCGCCTGAAGCAGCTATCCTTGCAGTCGGATCTGCCCGCGAGCTGCCTGTTTTGGATGAGGGTAAAATCATGCCAGGCTGGCGTATGAAAGCAACCATAGCTGTGGATCATCGCATCAGTGACGGGGTCGAAGCTGCCAAATTTATGCAGAGCCTGGCGGTATTCCTGGAAGCACCCCTGAGATTGGTTCTCTAATAAATAGGGATGAAAAGGGTGAACGCGGAGGGGATGGAACAATGGATAAAACGACGAATAAAACGACGGTTCACATTTTCAACGGTTTCACATGTAATGCGCGCTGGCCTTCCAAACTAAAAACCGGCCTCGTTTGTACTTTAATTGAAACAGACCAGGGTCTGACTCTGGTCGATACCGGACCTGGCTTGGACGATTATGCCCATCCTCACGCGATGCTGCGCTTGTTCCAGGTAATAACACGTATGAAGATGGACCCACAGGAGGCTGCGGTAAATCAAATCAAGCGCTTTGGTTTAAAACCGGAAGATATCCGCCATATCGTGCTTACCCACATGCACTTTGATCATTGCGGTGGCCTGCCGGATTTTCCCCATGCCAAGATCCATGTCCATCGCCGTGAATACGAAGCATTCACCGGTCGGATACGTCGGTGGACAGATCTGGCTTATGTCCATCGCCACATCGCTCACAAGCCGGATTGGGTGTTTTATGACATTCCAGGCGGGAAATTCTATGATTTCGATGCCATCCGCCTGCCCTTTGAGCCGGAGATATGGTTGGTCCCACTATTCGGGCATACCTGGGGGCATTGCGGGGTGGCGATCAAAATGGAGAGCGGCTGGTTCTTCAATGCTTCTGATGCAGGGGCAATTTCTAACGATACAACACCCGCATGGCTTATCAAGCTGGTTTTAGGTCCACACGATGGACGATTGCGGCAATTCATGCATGCTCACCGCGAAATTCGCATGACAACCGCACACATGCCCCCGGAATTTTTCGAAAAATCGCAGGGGTGACAACTCGGTCACCCCTTTGGGGTTAATGGATTTCTCCCACCACTTCGCCTTCCACTTTATCTGCCCAGGGATAGCGCTCCGTTCCTTTGGCAGCTGCCCGGATGGCTGGGTCGGTCGAATAATAGCCGCGCAGTTCCGCTGGGATCAAGCTTGCGATGCTCCGCATGATCTCGTGTCCAATCTCATCCAGTTGCGTCCGATGGTCGCGCCCTGTGCCTGGGGCGCTGAAGGGTCCAATGGGTTTTCCAATGTTTATCGTGGAGTGAGCGCGCTTGCCCCCACCCAGCGAAGAGAATACCTGGGTGAACCCGCAAAACCCCACCGGGAGGACTTGAACTCCGGTACGCGTTGCCAGGAAGGCAGTGCCAGGCCGGGGTGGTCTCAAAACGGTGGCCCAGTTGCCACTTTCCGGGAAGATGCTGAGGATCCCGCCATGTCTCACGATTTCTTCGGCAGCTCGTAAAGCGTCCCGTGAACCAGTTCCATGATAAAGTTTATGATAGCCCCACAGGAAGGGGATGATGCGTGTCCAAAGTGGTGCGTGCGGAGTGACCGCCCCACCCACGTATTCAACCGGCCAGGGGGCCATTCTGACTAATGCCACCGGGTCGATGAAACTGAAATGATTGCCCCCCACCATCAGCGGACCGGTCTTCGGCAGGTTCTCCTCGCCGAGGATTTCCAGCCGGGTCAGCAAGGCAAATGCCGGTGCTGAAAGTTTTTTCAGCAGGTAGCGGATGGGTCGTCTTCGGAATGGATGGATATTTTCGGTCATTTTAGTCT
>JBGOZL010000299.1:0-4000 GCA_041480185.1 Anaerolineae bacterium | reverse complement strand
ATCCTCTTGGCTACTCTAGTAATAGCAATCTCAGTCATCCCGAGTGCTGCCGACGACAGTGGGAATCCCCTGAATGATGGTGGCGACACCTGGACCCCGATCCTGAACAGCGATGGCAGCGTCGATACTAGTAATCTGGTCGATCTAGGTTTGCAAGACGTTCCCGCCGATTGGATGCCGAGCGTCGCAGGTATTGGGGGAGTGGCAGAATATCACGCATACCAGGACCCGGTCAGCGGGACTGTTTACATGATGCCCACTCCCCTGACGTATTTTTTTATGGCCGCCAACCCGGACGAGTCCGGCTTAAGTAACAGTATGGGAGCGCTTTCGGGGAACGGCGAGAACAGTACTGGTTATGCTACTGATCAGGCTTTTATCGCAGGCATTCTCAGTGGTAACCAGAACATTTCCGACTATACCGGTTTTCTTGCAGCTGGCTACACCAATTGGGGAGATTTTTTCAAGGCGGTTCTTTCAGGGGATGAGGACATCTGGTCGCTGCCATCATGGGACACGGTCAACTTTCTAACTTCTCTCCTGCAAACGGGTCGCGCTGACAACAACTTCTACGCCGTCATTCTGGCCTTTCCCCAAGGCGCGTGTGCGAGTCTTCCGGGTGGTTGCCCGCCAGGGATGGTTGACAATACTCCTCCCGCGCCTGTTGTGGTTGATCCCCCCTCCTGCGACACTCCCTACACCACCACCGACCCGATCATCGTCACCGGTGGTCCCGGGGCAGGGGAAGGCGGCAAGCTGGCACCTCTCCACCCGGTCGTGGTCGGTCAAGACCCGCTGCGCCGCGGGGTGGATATCCAGACCCAGGTGCTGGTACCCCTGATCACCTATCACTATTTCGAGGCAGTCCGTCACGAGGAACTGCTTTGCCTTTCCGGGCCAGCCAATTCCTCCAATCACGGCTGCCCAGGGCCTGCCTCCAAATATGCCAACGGTATTTCCTGGACGCCCACGTTAATCTATAACAACAAATATTTCGAGCAGGTGCACGTTTACTTCGAGTGCATCGGGCACACCCGCACTTACACCGATAACATCTCTGCGGTCACGATCAATCTTTCCCTGACCGAAGAATCCCGCCAGTGGATCCTGACCAGCCTCGAACAAGCCTACCCGGGTGCGCATCTCAAGCATCCGTCCTTCTCGTTCAGCTATCCCGGTCCCGGTTCCCTGGCCGGCAGCGGCGTTACCTGGACGCACATCACATCCGGTATTCCCGTTGAAGACCCGGGCTGGTGGGCGGTAATGGTCAACGTCCTGACCACCGGCACGCCGGTTTCCAGCGCCCGCTTTGTCACCGTCCCGCTCGGCCAATTCCTGGACGAGTTGGTGCGTGTGACGCTTACCTCCGGAGGCCAGCCATGATCCAGACCCTCACCAGCCTTCCGCTCTGGTTTATGAACGGTGCACTCTACATCCTGTACTGGATCACAGGCAACCTATTCACGGTGTATTCTTTCGGGGTCTCCCTATTCATTGCATTCGGGATAGACCCACGCATCCAGTCGCGCGCAGTTGACCGCCCCCGGCGGTACGGGCGTGGCATCGTCAGCACCGGCGCACCCTCTGCAACCTACCTGACACTGGCCACAGCTCTTATCTGGACCTGCGTCTCCATCACCTCGAAGTTTCCCATCCCGCTGATCGGGGCAGTCCTGTGGACTATGGCCCTTATAGCCATCCTGTTTGTCACCGAAGAACGGTACAACATGCTCTGGTGGGCCAAAGTCGGAATCATTGTCTATGCTGTACTCGTTGTTGGGCTGCGGGCCGGCCTGCTCGCCCTGCAGATGACAGACCCGGTTGCCTGGGCAAACATGCTCGGCTCGAGCGGTGATGCCCAGGATGTCATCACCAACACGCGTGGGAATATCGCCACCATCGGTTTCTTATTCGAATTTGCCATCTACCCGCTCTCGTATTCCGGCCTGCTGTTCAACCGTGTCCTACGCAATCCCAAGCCGTTCTTCAGTGCCTGGACGGAATTCGGTGACGTGATCCGCCGAATCCGCACGCGGCAGGAATAAAGAGACATTTCGTCGCCAAAGCTCCGGCTTTGACGTCGAAATGTGTTTCCCAGTTTTTTTCTCTGGGAGACATCCCGCATAAGGCTGGTTATCCACCAGCAATTCCTTAAGCAGCACCTCACCGTTCCACCCTGTTTTGCAAGAAACAGGTCACAGAAACCAGCACCTTAAAAACATCATACGCTCCATCCTGGAAAGGGAGACTTGGGCGTTCCCCGCAGACCGTCTCTCTTTCTGCGCCCACCATGCAGTGGAGTCATTCAGTTGTTCCGGGACACATCTCGTCCCAATTCAATCAACCACTCCCCTGCTTGCTGGAAGATAGACCAAACATTAAATCTCTTGAAGTTCATGAAGTTTTCAAGGCCAACCGAAATACTGAAAATAGAAAAACAGAAGGAGCGTATTATGACCAACATGTTCGCTATGATCACGACCATTATCAAGGCCATGATCGTCGTTATCTCCATCATGGGGATACTCATCTTCGCAGGCTGGCTTACCGCCGGGACTTTTATTGCGAAAAATGGGAAAAAGCTATTGGCCCGTTTCAACAGAAATGGTCTCCTGCATGGCGTCAGAAATCCACGGCCTCCCCGGCCTTATCACTCTGATCGCTAACAGAAAAAGAAAAAAAACCCGTCATCTCACCGGAATGCGATGCCCTCGCACTCCGGTGAGACCGGCAAACTAAAAATAAAAACCCAGGTCTATTGCCGGCGAGTGATGCCGACCGATGTCGCCGCCACTCGCCGCCGATAAACCTAATTAGTAAAGGCAACCATGGATATCAATACCTGGATCATCAACCGCATCGCAAAGACAGCCCACACAATGGACAGCCTGGCAGCCGGCGTGCGCTCCACTTTCAAAGACGGGACCATCACCATTCCGGACGACATAGACCTCCTGGAGCAGGAACTCGTCTGCAATCCCCAGACCACAGAGCTGGACTACCTGCGCTATCACGTGATCGAGCGCGAAGGCAGGAAATCCTATGATCAGCACCGTGTTGTCCGCCTCCTGCAGCTGCGTGCCATCCCCCTGGATGCACGCGGGGATGTTGGTGCAGTTGCCAAGATGCAGAAAATCCTGCGAGGCATCGCGAACGCGAACATGGATGTCGTCTATATCGTTGCTGGAATTTTCCGCCCGGAACGTCTTGGTATTGTCCAGTTCTACGGAGTGGTCGGGCACCATGAAGAGAAAGAGACAGCCATGAATATCGCTGCTCGGGCGCAGGCTGCATTGGAAGCGGGGATGGCCGCCAGCTATCCGCAGATCCGCTTTTGCGCTCCCAGCGCCTCAACTGCCGAATGGCTCAACCTGGCTCTCAAGGAAATGCCGCACGGTATCCTGACCATTGGCCACCCCGACCCACGCGAGAATGCCCGCGGCGGCTACTCCGATATTACCCCCATGCTGGGTGTCGGTGGAGGAAAGAAGGGAGGCACCCCCAACCAGTTCACCATGCAGCAAAACGAGATCGTCATGCGCGGCATGGCGGCGTTGGAAGAAGAATTCCTGCTGCAGGTCCTGCTGACCCCGGTCTCCATGACCGACGCGGCGCGCCTCGTCACCGGACTGGCGGAATACGACAGCGCGGTTTCCGCCTGGCAGCAAGGCACACGCTCGTTCAATGTCGGCACCGCGCTGCCCTTGATCTTCACCGGCGCACTCTCGCGCGGCGTGGGAACCGGCTATACCGAATCTCACAACGTCGGGGTGGCGGACGGCGTGAACCACACCGACTCCCAGACGCATGTCAGCGGGGTTGCAGACACGCACTCAGAGGGAGTGGCGGTAACAGATGGTGTATCCACTGCCCACACGGAAGGCCAAAGCACAGCCCAAACGCACACCGTTGGACAGTCGGTTACGGATGGACAATCCAGCGGTAATCAGTTCTCAGAAGGAGCGAATATGGGTGTCAGCGCCGGCGTGAATGTGGGCGT
>JBGOZL010000298.1:0-4004 GCA_041480185.1 Anaerolineae bacterium | reverse complement strand
TGACCAGCCTGATCCCGAACTTTTATAACCAAATTCATGCGGATAGATTGAAGGCTTTTACCGACCAGGTAGCCATCGCCGTAGAGAATGCGCGCTTGTTGGAAGAAGCCCAGCAGCGCGCTGATCAATTATCAGCATTGCTTGATATCGGCCTGGCTGTCAATTCCGGCCTTGAAATGGACAAACTCCTCAGAGCTCTCCTGGAGAAGTGTAAACGCGTCCTGCCCATCGAAGCTTTTTACGTCGCCACTTACGATCACGAAACTGGATTGATAGGATTTCCCCTATTTTATGACAAGGGGGAAATAAGTGTTTTACCCCCCAGCGAAATGCGTGAATCTCCAGGGTTAACCGGCTATGTCATCCAAACCCGGCAGATGCTCTATATACCGGATGCCCTAGCAGAAGAAGCCGCTCGAAAATACAAGGCAGTAGATTTTGGAGGCGATCCGAGCCGTTCTTACGTAGGTGTCCCGCTCCTGGTGGGTGATCGGGTGGTAGGTGTGATCTCTATGCAATGCTCCCAACCGAATGCCTATCATCCGGATCAGATCCGTCTATTGGAAACAATCGCAACCCAAACGGCAGGGGTTATTGAAAATGCACGCTTATTCGAAGAAGTGCGCCACCGTGCTGAAGAAATGACGGCGCTCTTTGACATTGGGATTACAGTTACCTCGGGCCTGGATATGGATCAAGTTTTAAAAAGATTGCTGGAAAAATGCCGGCAGGTTCTCCCCGTGGAGGCGTTCTATATTGGAATCCTGGATCCCGACACCGGTTTGATCCAGCACCCCCTCGCCTATGACCGGGGAGAATATCCCCAGATCCCTGCACGTGACTTACGACAAAACCCAGGGTTAAGCGGTCGGGTGATCAATAACCGCCAAACGTTATATATCCCGGATATTATCTCCCCTGATGCCGCCACGACTTTCCAGATTTTCCGCACCAGCGGCACACCAACGCGTGCATATGTAGGTGTGCCCATGATTGTTGGGGATCGCGTGGTGGGTGTAATTTCGATGCAGAGTTATAAACCGAATGCATACGATCCTGCCCAGATCCGTCTGCTTGAAACCATAGGCACTCAGGCCGCGGTGGCTATCGAAAACAGTCGCTTGTATGAGAAGGCTCAGCAAGAAATCAAGGAGCGTGAAAAAGCCGAGAACCGCTATCGTGCACTTTTCGAGCAATCTCATGATGCCGTGTTTATTCTTGATATGCAAGGGAAACATTTGGAAGTTAATCAACGTGCTGCCGATTTAACCGGGTATACGGTCGATGAATTAGTCCAACTATCTACTATAGATATTTCAGCACAGAAAAAAGAAAGCAAGCATATCCTGGAACGTTTACAAAAAGGGGAGATTATTCCCCTTTATGAATGTGATTTTATTAAAAAGAGCGGGGAGAAAGTAACCGTCGAGATTAATGCGGAGCTGGTATGTGATGATAGTGGCCTCCCTATTCACATTCAGAGCGTGGCGCGGGATATTTCTGAACGCAAGCAGAACGAAATTGTGCTTCAGGAAGCCAACCAAAAATTACGGAACCAGCTTGTAGAAATTGAAATGTTGCACGCCCAGTTGCAGGAACAAGCCACCCGGGACTCTTTGACTGGTTTGTTTAACCGTCGCTATCTCGAGGAATCCCTGGTACGTGAGTTTCAGAGGGCTGAGCGTGAAAAGAGCACTGTTTGCCTGATTATGATGGATATCGATGGATTCAAAGCGTTCAACGACACGTATGGACACGATGCTGGTGATATACTCCTGAAAAAATTGGGGGGAATATTGCAATCTGAAGTCCGCGGCTCTGATATTTCCTGCCGCTTCGGCGGTGAAGAGTTCCTTATCGTTATGCCGGGTACCCAGCTTAAGAAGGGTCACGAACGAGCTGAGCATTTGCGGACCAGTTTTTTGGCCCTGGATATTGAACATCTTGGAGTAAAACTGAAAGCTACGTTGTCAATCGGTGTAGCGGCTTACCCGCGTCATGGTGATACCTGGGAAAAGGTCCTGCACGCTGCCGATCAAGCCATGTATGCGGCCAAGCTTGCCGGGCGGAACTGCACTCGCACTGCATAAAAAAACGCCTCAGGGCGTTTTTTATTTTTTCTTTGGATCGGCCATTTCCTGCCGGACAGTATTAAGCAAACTTTCTGCCTTGAGTTCATTCAAGGTATAGCAGGGGGCTTCGAGATGATCTGCGAGCGCCTGGGCGAGGCCTTGATCAAAGGATGCATGCTCCATATTGATGACCACCGTTCGGTAGCCACGATCAGCGATCTGCTCGGCAAACCCGAAGGCTTCCTCTTGTGGAGGCAGAACGCCAATGGATACATTCCCCGCCCCATCAGTCAGGATGATCAGCAGAGGTTCCACGTCAGGATGAATCATCTGCTCCTGCGTTAATACCTGGTAGGTCATCAGCAAACCGGCAGAGAGTGGAGTCTTGCCGCCTACAGGGATATCGGATAAGGCACGCTGAGCAAGCGTGATGGAATTCGTCGGCGGCAGGATGAGCGTGGCCCGATCTTTCTGGAATACGATCAGACCAACACGGTCGCGCCGCTGGTAAGCGTCTGTCAGCAGGGATAGGATGGCACCTTTCGTAGCGGTCATCCGCTCTGCCACCGCCATGGACCATGAGGCATCCACCAAAAACAGGATCAGATTGGCTGCCTTCTTGACCCGTACCTTGCGCTGTAAGTCATCCTTTGTGATGGCAAAAGCCACCTTCTTGCGTTGCTCAATGCGCTGTTTTTGGAAGGGAGCTGCTGCGCGGATGGTTGCATCGAAAGCCACGTCATCGGTTTTCCCATTTGCCGGGCGGGATTGGATGTAACGCCCGCGCTTACGCTCAGTATGGGTGCGCGACCGGCGTCCTGAATGCTGGCGGGTTAATTTGTCTAGGGGGGTATCGAGTTTGCGCGGGTCGAAGGTCTCGCCTACTTTGACCTTTTTTCCACCGTCCCACCAGTGGGCATCTTGTGGACCAAAAACAGCCTGCTGGGGGGAAGGTTCTGCATCCGGAGGTTGATCGGGATTATCCTCCTCCGCGCTTTCAGTTATGACTTTTTTTTTACAGATTCTGTATCAGGGTCTTTCTCGGTGGGTTCGGATGGCTCGCCTTCTTCTGATGAACCCTGCAATTGCTCGATGCGTTCCTGCAATTGTTCCGGCGAGATCTCGGTCTGGTGAAATGGGCCGTGCTTGACACGGTGGGGGAGTGCCAATTCAGCAGCCAGGGCAATATCCCGGTCCGTGATCGAAGTGCGCCCCTCGTAAGCGGCGTGGGCGCGTGCAGCTTTCAGGATGACCAGGTCGGCACGGTGTCCGTCCACGTTGAGGGATGCGGTCAGCGCCGCAATGGAAAGCAGATCACGACGTGTGTAGGCCACTTTATCGACCATTATACGCGCCTGTGCAATGATCCGGCTGAGTTTTTCTTCGTGCGGTTGCCAAAGCTTGTGGAATGCTTCCGCGTCAGATTCGAATGCCAGGTTGTTTTCGATAATGGTCACGCGGTCGCGGGCATCGCGGATGCCGGTGATATCCACGGAGAGGGCAAAGCGGTCGAGCAATTGTGGTCGTAGATCGCCTTCTTCGGGGTTCATCGTTCCCACCAGGATGAACCGAGCAGGGTGGGTGAAGGAAATGCCCTCGCGTTCAACGATGTTCATACCCATGGCTGCAGAGTCGAGCAGCACGTCCACCACGTGGTCGTCGAGCAGGTTCACTTCGTCAATGTAGAGCAAACCCCGGTTGGCGGCAGCCAGTACGCCTGGTTCGAAGTGGCGCTCCCCCTTTTGGATGGCCTGTTCTATGTCGAGCGTCCCCACCACCCGGTCCTCGGTAGCTGAGACAGGCAGGTTGACGAACGGAATGGGTTTTTCTTCAACGGGCAGCGGCTCGCCAGAGGCGGCCCTCTCGCGGCACTCAGTGCACCAGGAGGAGGGCTGATCGGGGTCGCAACCGAAACGACAGCCGTGCACGACC
>JBGOZL010000297.1:0-4023 GCA_041480185.1 Anaerolineae bacterium | reverse complement strand
TGTTTGATAGGTGCTGGCTGCATTAGCATTCGCCCGGGCCCGGTATATAATGAAAGCTCCAGCGACCACCACTACAACTAACGCAATGATCAACCAGGTTTTTGCACCCCGGCTCATCCCCTTCCTCTTTCCGGCGTTAATATTTTCATTTTCAATTTTCCTTGCCATTCCATTCCTCCAAAATTTACTAAACTTTTCGGGGGTCACCATGGACGAATTATAATGAAATCAGTGCTTTACGTCCAAGCCATGTGAATCGCGGTGCTTTCCCAGACCCAATGGATTTTACCTTGCATGTGTCAAAGGGGATAGCATGACATCTGCGTAAAAACCCATCATTTGACATCACTTTACATTGTGATTATCGTCACTGCCATTCGTGACATATAAGCCTGTATACCCGGCTCAAGATTGAGTATGATACATATCAAAATAGGTTGAGTTTGTCGTTATCGGCGGAGAGTACCAAATGCAAACGATTCCAAGTGAATTTCTCGAAATCGATCGAAAAGCCAGAGTCTACATGCCCTATCAGGACTTGTCGCTCCGGCCGCCCACGGAACGCGTCTGCGACTTTGGCGATGTGGTCATCCCGCTCGATTCCGACCGCGCTATGTTGGAAGCCTCTCGCTGTATTCACTGCCCCGACCCCGCCCCCTGCATGCTCGCCTGCCCCTGTCACAATGATATCCCCTCGGCCATTTGGTTGATAGAG
The DNA here is from genome assembly GCA_041480185.1 of Anaerolineae bacterium. Taxonomy (GTDB): domain Bacteria; phylum Chloroflexota; class Anaerolineae; order Anaerolineales; family Villigracilaceae; genus UBA877. The sequence continues at coordinate 3,308 of JBGOZL010000297.1, read as the reverse complement.
CAGGGACGCTATGTGGAAGCCGCCCAGCTCTACCGCCAGACCTCCTCGCTTCCCGAGATATGCTCACGTGTTTGCCCGCATGAACAACTCTGCCAGGGCTCCTGCGTGCTGAATAAGACCCATGAACCGGTGCTGTGCGGCTCATTGGAAACCTTCGTTACATGCTATGAGCGTAAAACTGCCGGGGTTGCCATCCCCGTTGGCAAACCGACCGGTAAAAAGGTCGCTATCGTCGGAGCCGGCCCGGCTGGTTTGGGCTGCACCGAAAAACTTCTCGAGCAGGGGCACTCCGTTACCATCTTTGATTCAAAACCTGCTCCCGGTGGGTTGCTGGTCTATGGCATACCGAATTTCAAACTTGCCAAGGAAGTCTTTTTCTGCCGATGGGGCGATTTCGAAAAAGCGGGAGCGAAATTCGTCGGCAACACTTTCATCGGCAAAGACAAAACGGTTGACGATTTATTTAAAAAAGGCTTCGATTCAGTCTTCGTCGGCGTCGGAACTGGCATAGACGCCCGTATGGAAATTCCCGGTGAGGATTTACCCGGCGTTTATGAAGGCACCGATTTCCTGATGCGCGCCAACACCGAACTAAACCTGCTCCCCGAAAACAAACGCGAGCGCCCGGTCTTGGGCAAGCGCGTGGTGGTCATCGGCGGTGGTGACACCGCCTCTGACTGCCTGCGCTCCGCTTTGCGCCTGGGCGCCGAGGAAGTGACCTGCCTCTACCGCCGCACCGAAAAGGAAATGCCGGGCGGTCGCAAAGACCGCAAAATGGCGAAAGAAGAAGGCGCCAAATACAGATTCCTCACCCAGCCGGTAAAGTTCATCGCCGCAGAGGATGGGCATCTGACCGCGGTCGAGTGCATCGAAATGATCCTCGGAGAACCCGACGCAAAAGGGCGCCGTAAACCGGTTCCCGTGGAAGGTTCCAATTTCTCTATCGCCGTGGATACCGCCATCAAGGCCCTCGGGTACTGGCCGGACCCGATTATCGGGAAGACCACGCCTGGGCTCGATGTCCACGATTATGGTCTCATTACCGTAACCGATAAAGAGACCGGCGCCACCACCCGCCCGGGTGTATTTGCTGCTGGCGATGGTGTCACCGGTGCCGACCTGGTGGTCACCGCCATGATCGGTGGGCGCAAAGCCGCCGCAGCCATTGGCGAATATTTGCAAACGAAATAAAGTTGTGTTTAATAAAGAGACTCACCCCGGATTTCTAGCTCGGGATGGGTTTTTTATTTCTGTGTCCTATTTTGTTTAGATATATTCTTTAAGCCCATTCCCCACCTTTTAAAGTAATCCATTTCGACGGACCGGATATGACCGGGTCGCGATGGCACTTTTATTTATTTCACCTGATCAGCTTACTAAAGTCCGTGAGACCAGGCTGTTTTGTTTTTATCCTATACCATGATATTTTCTTGAGTTATAATGTCAAAATAGTCGCATATTTTCAAAAAGGAGGATAAGCATGCGGAAACTAATTGCATCAATATTTGTTTCCTTGGATGGATATATGGTTGGCCCCAACGGGGACATGAGCTGGGTTCTGGACAATTTCAATGACGAAATGGGTAAGTATGCAGGCGATCTTCAAAATTCAATGGATTTAATCTTGCTTGGCCGCGTGACCTATGAGATCATGACTAATTATTGGCCGTCTAAGACTGAGGCTACCGAGCCGGGTGCGGACAGGATGAATAATGTCCCCAAGATGGTCTTCACAAAAAGCCTTGATAAAGTTGAGTGGGGTAAATGGAATAACGCCCGCCTTGTCCGTGATATTTTGCCGGAGGGGATTAATAAAATGAAGGGGCTGCCCGGTAAGAATATGGTCATATATGGGAGTGCCAGTATAGTGCAAGCGATGACCCGCTTTGGCTTGATAGACGAATATCAGCTCCTGGTTCATCCTGTCGCTTTGGGAGACAGCAAACTGCTCTTTAAAGACATCACCAAGCCGGTCAACCTGAATTTAATAAAGACTTGTAAATATAAGAATGGGGTTGTCGTGCTGTACTATGAGCCTGCCAGGAAATAAGTCCCCCGGGCAAATCCAGCGGCGTTTCTTCTGAGGATAACCCCTGGTTTTTTTCTAGACGGTCATCTTATATTTAAGGGGGACTGTTATTGATAGTTCCAGGGATTTTAATTTTTTACTTAAGGGGAAATGCTATATAGCCCGAATGCACTGTCTCGATAGATTTCTACCAGTTGCGGACAAATCACCGGGAAGTCAACTTGCAAAACAACCTGGGTTACCCCTTCCTTGGATAATTCGATAAGTCTATCGCAGGCCATCCGCTGGTAAAAAAGGCTTTCCTGTCGGAAACGACGGTCCCATTCCACCACCTCTGCACTCTGGTAAGGGATTGACAGGAAATCCACGTAGACCGGGACCCCCGTCTGCAGGCGGAAATCGTATAGGTTGGATGGGGTCAGGATAACCTGGCCCGGTTGCCGGTGCGACCTCACATATGCTTCGATGGGCCTGTACGGTAAAGCGGACCACTGAGCTTTAACTAGGTAAGATCGGAAAATTCCTGCAGCCACCACCAGTGCTGTCAATACCAACACCGTTGGTTTATAAATCCTTTCGAGGGAAGCAGGGGTTCTGGAGGTCACCAGGATAACCAGTTTCCCCACGATCAGCCCAACTGAAACAGGCACCAGCCAGGTGGACAGGCGCCAGGGAAAAATTAATGCCAGGGCGTCGTTCTTGGTAATGACCTGTACTAGCGTCAGCGTGATGGCCAGGCATAGCGGGATAAACAGCACCCAAAATAGCCTCGAGCGCCAGACCAGGAACAACCCTGTTCCAATGAACACCAGCTTGACAACGACCGTGGCATTGAACCAATCTGAGACGACCGCATGCGGTGGAATTCGCACGTTGACCAGCAGGCTGCGTGCCGCTGCTTCGATCTCAGGGTTGCCGCCCCAGAACTTGATATAGGTATATATCAATATCGGTGCTACCGCAGCCAGGGCAAATAGTCCCAATCGGACCACGGGCCATATTTTTTTCTGACCGCGCCCCATATCGAACAAATAGGCAAGCGTCAACGCGCCCGCGCCGAGTAAATAAGTGGGGTGGAATGTTGCTGCAAGTGCTGCGCTCAACACGGCCAGGCCCTTTTTATCCTTTAGATACAAATAGATGGACAAAAGCAAAAACACGCCAAACGAGCTTGGCTGGAAGATCGGCCCAAGCAGGCGCTGCCCGGCTACACCCCCCTCGAAGAGATATGGCCAGTCCCCGCCAAAGGATCGCTGCAGCAGGAATCGTAAAATCGCGG